>JAKAPT010000004.1 GCA_021806885.1 bacterium
GGCACAGATAATATCGCGGCTTATTGAAGGAAAATTTCCGGATTACCAGACTGTTCTCCCGAAGAGCAATTATAAGACCGCGGTTATAAACACAAAAGACCTTTTTAACTCAATTAAAAGAGTTTCACTTCTTGCCGAGGAAAAAAGCCACTCCATAGAACTTGGTTTCAACGAAAACAATCTTCTTATTAAAACGGTAAACGCGGGTGTGGGGGAAGGAAGCGACGAACTTGAGATTAAATATAATGGGGAACCGCTAAATATTAAATTAAATTCAAAATATATTCTTGATTTTTTATCAATACTAAGCGGTGAAAAAATTCTCTCCAGCTTTAATACGATTTATTCCCCATTTGTCATAGAGCCCTTTATCGAAGAAGATAGAAAGGGGGCATATGGGGAACCGGCCGTCACGGGCGTATTTATGCCCATGAGATATTAGATTAATTGAGAAAAGGAGATCCATGAAAGAAGAAGAAAGCTATAAAGGCTCGGATATTCAGGTGCTTGAGGGGCTTGAGGCCGTAAGAAAGGTTCCCGGCATGTACATAGGTTCCACCGGCATAGAGGGGCTTAATCATATGGTCTATGAGGTTGTTGATAATAGCATCGATGAAGCGCTCGCGGGATTTTGTAAAAATATTTACGTAAAGATTAACATTAACGGTTCTATCACAATAGAAGATGACGGAAGGGGTATCCCCGTCGATATTCATGAGCCATCCGGTGTTTCCGCGGCACAGGTGGTTCTCACGGTTCTTCACGCGGGCGGAAAGTTCGACAAAAAATCCTACAAGGTTTCAGGCGGACTCCACGGCGTAGGCGTTTCAGTCGTGAACGCCCTGTCCAAAAAGCTCGATGTAGAAATATACAGGGGGGGATTTGTTTACAGGCAAAGTTACAGCAAAGGGATCCCCGCGGGGGAACTCAAGAAAGGCGAGAAGACCTCAAAAAGAGGGACATCCATAACATTTATTGCCGATGACGAGATCATGGATACCATAAAGTTCGATTTCGATATATTATCAAACCGCCTGAGGGAACTTGCGTTTTTAAATGCGGGTATTCATATAAATATTGTGGACGAGGTTGAAGCCAAATCTCATGATTTTAAATATGATGGAGGGATTAAATCTTTCGTTGAATATATTAACCAGAATAAAAATGTCCTCATAAAAGAACCGATTCTCATTTCTGCCAAAAAAGAGGACGTCGTGATGGATATCTCCCTTCAGTACAATGACAGCTATACGGAGATAATTTATTCATATGTGAACAATATAAACACGAAAGAAGGCGGCACCCATTTAGTGGGCTTCAAATCGGCGCTCACCCGCGTTATTAACAACTACTATCAGTCTAACAAGGGAAACTTCAAAGACGGAAGCGGCAAGCGAAGTAGCGAGATCTTGCAGATTACGGGGGATGACGTAAGGGAGGGTCTGACGGCCGTAATAAGCGTAAAGATGCCCAGCCCTCAGTTCGAAGGCCAGACCAAAACAAAGCTCGGGAACAGCTTTATAAAAGGGGTCGTGGAGTCTTTAATTAACGAAAAGCTTTCCGAATTTCTGGATGAAAACCCGCAGGTTGCAAAAATTATAACGGAAAAGGCGCTTGATGCCGCAAGGGCAAGAGAAGCCGCAAGGAAGGCAAAAGAACTCGTAAGAAGGAAAAACCTTCTCGATATTTCTTCCCTTCCCGGCAAGCTTGCCGACTGCCAGGAAAAAGATCCGTCTCAGTGCGAAATCTATATTGTCGAAGGGGACTCGGCCGGCGGCAGCGCAAAACAGGGAAGAGACAGAAAGTATCAGGCGATTTTGCCCCTTAAGGGTAAAATTTTAAATGTCGAAAAGGCACGCCTGGAAAAGATGTTAGGCTCTGAAGAAATAAAAATACTTATAACGGCCCTTGGAGGGGGGATAAGCTCCGCATCTAAAAAAGAGAAAGAGGAGAAGGGAGAGGGTTTTTTTAACCTTGATAAACTAAGATATCACAAGATAATAATAATGACCGATGCCGATGTCGACGGTTCCCACATAAGGACTCTCCTTCTTACTTTTTTTTACAGGTATATGAAGGAGGTAATAGAAAAAGGCTACCTTTACATAGCGCTTCCGCCCCTTTACCGCTTGAAAAAAGGGCAGGCCGAGCACTATCTTAAAGATGAGGATTCATTGGACGATTTCATGTTAAACGAAACACTGAATTCCTTTAGTTTTTATATAAAAGAAAAGGAGTCAAATAAAATCCTGGATAAAAAATGGGCAAAGGAAACCATATTAAAAATAAAAAATTTTAAAAATTTGATAAATAAATTAATTAAAAACAACAAGATGGATGAAGCTACGGTCGAATACCTTGTCAACAACGATCTTGGCTCCGAAGACCTTATGAAGGATGGGGCAAACAGCGGTTATAAATTAAGGCAATTTATAGGATTTTTAAAGAATAAAAATTACACTGCAAGTGTCATGGACGACCCTGATTTTGAAGATTTTCAAAGGATTTTAGTGCGGCCGGAAAATTTCGGTTCACAATACTCGGTAGACAAAAAATTTCTGGATTCGGTGGATTATAAGACAATTTATAGCCTGAATAAGGCAATCAAAACAGTTGATTTTTCCCTTATAACTGTTATGGAAGGAAACGAGGAGCAAAAAGCCCCAACCCAGAAAATAGCCCTTAAGGACATGAATGAATTTTATGATTTCATTAAATCCAGGGCCCCCTCAAACATTTCCATACAAAGATATAAAGGTCTTGGAGAAATGAATCCTGAGCAACTATGGGAAACCACGATGAACAAAGAAACCAGGACACTCAGAAAGGTAAACATAAATGACCTTGTCGAAGCCGACGGAATGTTCGATATCCTTATGGGAGACAGGGTTGAGCCGCGCCGCAGATTTATAGAGGATAATGCCCTCAGGGTTGTAAATTTAGATATTTAATGCTGGATTGTAGTTTTTGAGACGGATGATTTTTTAGTCCGTTTTCTGCCGGGGGTTTTTGTTTCCTTTCCGGCTGCCTCAGAAGAAGCATTTAATTCCTTTTTGTCTTCAACCTCTGCGAGGGGGTTAACCTGGTCCCTTAAGTCCGAAGAAGCCTTCTTGAATTCCCTTAACCCTTTTCCAAGCGTCTTCCCAAGCTCCGGAAGTTTCGAGGGACCAAATATCAAAAGGGCGACAACGACAATGATTAAAAGTTCAGGGGTACCTATTCCAAACATTTTACACCTCAAATTAATTATATTACAATAAGATAAGAATATCAAACCGAACTGTGGCGAGCTAAGCAAGGCTAAACCGAGCGGCGGGCGGCACGGCCCGCGAAGCAATAGCCTAGATTAAAAGAACATCAGGCAAAGGAGTTGCAGGCATGCTTTTTGTTAACGACATATTTTACAGCATACAGGGCGAATCCTCCTTTGCCGGATACCCCTGCCTTTTTATAAGGCTGGCCGGATGCAATATAAACTGTTCTTATTGCGATACGCCTGACGCCCTTTCCATAGAAGATTCCCGCCAGATGAAGACAGAAGAGATTATGTGCGAACTCACGGGGCTTTCAAAAAACATAAAACTTGTGGAAATTACGGGGGGAGAGCCGCTTATGCAGGAAGGGGTCCATGATTTATTCAAGGTCCTTATCGGTTCAGGCTATAAGATTCTCCTTGAAACAAACGGGACCATCGTTTTAAGGGATGTTCCGCAGGAGGTCGTGAAAATAGTGGATATAAAATGTCCTTCGAGCGGCTTTTCGGGATACGTCGATTATAAAAACCTGGAATATATCAAGGAAGACGACGAAATAAAATTTGTCATAGGAACCGAAGAGGATTATAATTTCGCTAAAAATTTTCTTCTGGAGCAACCCCTTAAAACACAAAAAATTATTTTTTCACCTGTTGCGGGCAGGATTGCCCCGGGCGAGCTTGCCTTAAAGATTTTAAAAGACGAAATAAGCGTTAGGCTGGGACTTCAGATACACAAGGTTATAAACCTTAAATAGGGATCAATCCTGCGCCATCCTTCCGCCCTTTCCCGAAAGGGTCATGATGTTATTGAATATAAATATAAAAATGCCTGTAAACTCCGCTGCTGCAAACACAGACAGAGACAACACCTGTATCAACCTGTATGGGGCGTCATCCGAGACTATCCAGGTGAACGACATGCCCAGGAGTCCGATATTGGTAAGAAAAAATTGGATAGTTATTAATTTTTCGCTGTATAAATTAAACCCGCTAAACCTCGGGAGTACGTGATACCCCACCGAGTATATCATCATCGCCACGAAGCCGAGAAGAAGGAGGTGAACATGGGTTAAAAGGAGATATGACGCGGAATATGGGTAAATTGCCATGATAAGCCCTATGAAGGCGCCTAAAAGCAGGTATGTTAAAGAAGCGATCGTAAAATATTTGACTATGGGATTCATATAATTATCAAGAGATTTTACATGCGTTTAAAGAATTAATAAATGATAAAAGTCACCAAACCAAAACCGCAAAGCCCCTGCGCCGTAAATGGGGACTACGACATTCTTTTTCCCTTGTAATAAAGGCAGTACGGATTTATGAAGCATTCAGGGCATTTCGGGTTTCTTGCGGCGCAAAGCGTCCTTCCATGATAAACAAGCCACCTGTGCATTTTCATCCATAATTGCTTTGGAATGACGGAGGTTAGATCTTCCTCAGTTTTTTCGGGGGTATTTGAATTCGCAAGGCCTATCCTGTTTGATACCCGGAAGACATGTGTGTCGACAGGAAACCTGTCCTCGTTAAAGTATGTTCCAAGAATGACATTGGCGGATTTTCTTCCAACCCCTGGAAGACCGGTCAGGGCGTCGAAATCATTAGGGACGCTATTTTTATAATTCCTTGAGAGAATTTGGGAGGTCGCTATAAGATTTTTTGCCTTGTTATGGTACATCCCGCATGTTTTGATTTCTTCCTCAAAATCACTTAAGGGCACATTAGCCAGGTCGGAGGGTTTTGAATATTTTTTAAATAATTTTTCTGTTATTATGTTGACCCTTTTATCGGTGCACTGAGCGGACAAAACGACGGCGATGAGGAGCTGGAAGGAGTTGTTAAAATTTAAAAACGGCTTTATCTCACCGTAATTCTTTTCAAATAGATTTATTATTTTATCTATTTCTGCTGCTTTTAGCCTTGAGGGTCCCATATTTTAAAAACTAAAGGATTTCGAAAACATTGAAAAAATAGGGGATTTCAAACCGGGCGGATTCGGGGGAATCCGACCCATGGACTACATTTCTTTCAATGCTTTCCGCAAACATCTTTCTTATGGTGCCCTCTTTTGCGTCCTTTGGATTTGTGGCTCCCATTATCTCCCTGTTTCCTGCTATAGCGTTTTCTCCGGAAAGGACCATCAGGACAACCGGACCTTCGGTCATAAAGGAAACAAGGCTGTTAAAAAAAGGTCTTTCCCTGTGTACGTAATAAAAACCCTCGGCCTGGCTTTTTGTAAGATGGACCTTTTTTATGGATTTTATTTCGAATCCTTTTTCTTCAAATATTTGAATTATTTTACCGGTGTGGCCCGCTTTCACGCCGTCCGGCTTGATTATGGACAAGGTTTTTTCTATCATTTCAGGCATATTCCTTATTTAGTTTATTTTTTTATTTTCCCTGCGAGCTCAAAGCCGATTTCAAGGGCCTTTTTATTATAGTCCTCAAACCCCTTTGGCACCCTTTTAAGGAGGGCTTTTTCAATTGAGTCATGCGAAACGATGCCCGATAATTCAACAAGGACCCCTAAGGCAATTATGTTGAGCCCTAATAGCTTGCCCAATCCTTCCCTTGCGGACTTAACCAGGTCAAGCGAGTAAAGCTTTCCCTTCGCTTTTGAATGGTCGCTGACAAGTTCGCTGTCGACAATTATAACCCCGTCGTCTTTTACGTCCCCCGCATATTTTGAAAACGACTCCTGGGTGAGGGCGACCATGTAATCTACCCTGGTAGCCTTTGGGTATTCGATATTTTCATCGGAAATAATTACCTCCGATTTGCTTGAGCCCCCCCTTGCCTCCGGTCCGTATGACTGGGTTTGAACGGCGTTTTTATTTTCATAGCTTATTGCGGCATCAGCAAGTATTATTCCCGCGAGAATAAGGCCCTGCCCGCCTGAACCCGCAAACCTGAACTCGGTCCTGCTATTCATTATAATGACCCCTTTTATTGTTATTGATTTTGAAAGTTATTATTTTGCCTTAACCGATTCCAGAACCCTGTAGTATTCCTCAGAAAATTCAGGGGCATCTTTTTTATTGTACAAAACCCCGGTTTTAAACTTGCCTTCCATGGCTTCAGGGGCCAAATTTTCCGCGGCCCTCACGTTCACGGCCCTTTCCTTCTGGTATTTAATCATTTCGGCTGGGGATTTCATTTTGTTCCTTCTTCCATAGGAAATATGGCAGTTGGTAATAATATCCAGAACGGAAAATCCCTTGTGGTTCATCGCCTCCGAGATGAATTTCTCGAGCTGAACAGCATGGTAAGACGTTGACCTCCCTACCCAGGTAGCCCCTGCAGCCTGGGCGAGCGCGCAAACGTCAAAAGGCTGGTCTATGCTTCCAAACGGCGTGGTCGTTGAAAAACTGCCTTTTGGCTGAGTAGGCGATGCCTGCCCGCCGGTCATGCCGTATGTGTAGTTGTTGAAAACAATCAGGGTTATATCTATGTTCCTTCTTGCGGCGTGGATAAAATGGTTTCCCCCGATAGCAAGGGCGTCCCCGTCCCCTGAAATCGTAATAACCTTAAGGCGGGGCTTAAACATCTTTATTCCTATGGAAAATGTAAGCGCCCTGCCATGTGTGGTATGAATCGTATTGAAATCAACATATCCCGGAAGCCTCGAGGCGCAGCCGATTCCGGATGCTATAACCACATCGTCCTTCGCGTATCCGTTTTTATGTATAGCCCTTATGAGGGACTTAAGGATTATCCCGT
The DNA here is from genome assembly GCA_021806885.1 of bacterium. Taxonomy (GTDB): domain Bacteria; phylum SZUA-79; class SZUA-79; order Acidulodesulfobacterales; family Acidulodesulfobacteraceae; genus JAKAPT01. The sequence continues at coordinate 6,977 of JAKAPT010000004.1, forward strand.
CACCGCATCCCGGGCACCAGATATGGGGAAGCGTATTTTTTCTCAGGTATTTTTCGTAATCAAATTTTGTTTTTTCCATAATAATTGTCTCCTTGGTTTCAGAGGCTTGAAATTTCTTTTATGCTGGCATATATCATGTCGGGGGTGATGGGCTCTCCATTTACAACGTTAAGGCCGCGGACATAGCTTCCACAGGCATTGCGCTCCACCTCGAGGATTACCTGTCCCATATTCATTTCAGGGACGAGGATTTTTTTTGCCCTTTTCGCAAGCCTTGAAACCTGTTCGTCCGGAAAGGGCCAGATGGTTATGGGCCTGAACATGCCGGCTTTTATTCCGTCCTCCCTCGCCATGGAAATAGCCTGCCTTGCGGAACGGGAGGTAGAGCCATAGGCAACGACAAGTATTTCCGCGTCCCCGGTCAAGAATTCCTCAAATTTCTCTATATCCTTTATGTTTTTATATATCTTGTCGTAAAGCCATTTCTGGGCATCCTGTATAATGTCGATTTTTTGTGAAGGAAATCCGGTTTCACTGTGGATAAGGCCTGTTACATGATAACGGTATCCCTCTCCCATCGGGGCAAGCGGGGTTACCTTGCCGCTTTTGAAATTATAGGGCTTGTATTCCTCCGGAGGAATATCCGGAAGGGCGGTATCTATGATTTCAACATCCTTTTTTTCGGGTATGACAACCTTTTCCCTCATATGGCCGATAATTTCGTCTGTAAGTATCATCACGGGAGTTCTGTATTTTAAGGCAAGATTAAATGCCCTTATGGTCTCGTAAAATGATTCGTTGACGCTGGACGGGGTAATGGCGATAATGGCATGGTCTCCATGCGTGCCCCACCTTGCCTGCATTATATCGCTCTGGGCGGGAAGGGTCGGTAAGCCCGTAGAGGGCCCCCCCCTCATAACGTTAATTATTACGCAGGGGATTTCGCACATTGAGGCATAGCCTATATGTTCCTGCTTCAGGGATATTCCCGGTCCCGATGAGGCGGTAAGGGCCTTTGCGCCGGCCAATGAGGCCCCGAGCACCGCGCCAAGGGCGGCAATTTCATCCTCCATCTGGATACACACGCCTCCAATCCTGACAAGCCTGCTCGAAAGGATTTCTATCACCTCGGAAGATGGCGTTATAGGATATCCTGCCATAAAATTGCAGCCGGCAAGAAGGGCTCCCTCAGCTATGGCTTCGTTTCCCTGCATCAGCCTGATATTTTGTGCCATTTATTTTTCCTCCTTATTCGACGCTTATTGAAAAATCTGGACAGAGAAATTCACATATATTGCATTTGGTGCATTTTGAGATGTCAACGACCCTGGCCACTTCCCTTTCCATGATAAGGACCTTTTCGGGGCAGAACTGGACGCAGATTTCGCAGCCCTTGCAATAGTTTATGATAATATCTATTTTTACCTGCCCCTTTTTCCCTTCTCCTTTGACCTCTTTTATCCTGAGATTATCCTTTACCCTTATTTGGGATGATGCCTGGGCCTGGTTTTCCGTTTCAACCTCGCAGGCCTTGAAATTTGTTATGACTACGGTTGACTGATTTGAATTACTGTTTTCTTTTTCAGTCACTTTTACCTCCAGAAGAAATTAATTTTATAATGTTATGATAATTTTAACGCTTTTTTTGCGGTATCCCCGATGACGGACGGGTTATCGGCGATGTATACGCCATTTTTTTCAAGCGTTTTGAGTTTGTCGGAGGCGGTACCTTTCCCGCCTGAAATTATTGCCCCCGCATGTCCCATCCTTTTGCCCTCGGGCGCGGTCTTTCCCGCTATAAAGCCTATCACCGGTTTTTTCATATTTTTCTTTATGAATTCGGAGGCTTCTTCTTCAGCTGTTCCGCCTATTTCCCCTATCATGACAACCGCACTGGTTTCCGGATCGTCTTCAAACATTTTTAAAAGAGGGATAAAGGGGGTTCCTATTATAGGGTCCCCGCCTATTCCTATGCATGTTGTTTCCCCGAGTCCTGCCTTTGTAAGCTGGTCCACCGCTTCATAGGTAAGGGTTCCGCTTCTCGAAAGCACCCCTATTTTTCCTTTTTTATGTATGAAGCCGGGCATTATTCCAATTTTACATTCATCCGCGGTGATAACCCCCGGACAGTTAGGCCCTATCATGATGGAATTGGACGAGTTAAGGGCGGCCTTGACATTGAGCATGTCCATAACGGGTATACCTTCGGTTATACAAACAATCAAGGGAATTTCGGCTTCTATTGCCTCGATTATGCCGGAAGCGGCAAAACCTGCGGGGACAAAAACCATGGTGGCATCAATCCTGTGGGTTTTTTTTGCCTCGTCTATTGTATTATACACGGGGACGGAATTGTTAAACCTTGACCCTCCTTTGAAAGGCGTTACCCCGGCCACGATTTTTGTTCCGTATTCAAGGCATTTTGTAGCATGGAAGGAGCCCTCCTTTCCCGTTATACCCTGAACAAGGACGTTGGTATTTTTGTTAACAAGAATGCTCATCGATACTTTACCTTGTAATTTATAAAAAGTCGGTTAATGTTTATTTTTTGACTATTTCGGATATTTTTTTTGCCCCGTCGGCAAGGCTTCTGCCGACGATGAAATTCATTCCCGAGTTTTCGATCAGCCTTGCGGCCTCTTCGGCGTTTGTGCCCTCAAGCCTCACGACGACGGGAAGCGTAAGCCCGATATTTTTTGCGGCTGTAACCACCCCTTCGGCAACCATGTCGCATTTGACTATCCCGCCGAATATGTTTATGAATATCCCCTTGACCTTTTTATCGGACAGGAGAATATTGAAAGCCGTTTCGACCCTTTTTGAATCTGCCGTCCCTCCGACGTCAAGAAAGTTCGCGGGGGATGCGCCGAATTCCTTTATCGTATCCATGGTGGCCATCGCGAGGCCTGCCCCGTTCACCATGCAACCGACGTTACCGTCGAGCTTTATATAATTAAGACCCGCGTTTTTTGCCTTAACCTCAAGCGGGTTTTCTTCTCCCTCGTCTATATAATCATTAAAATAGGGATGCCTGAAAATGGAATTGTCGTCAAGAATAATCTTGGCATCGAGGGGGATAAACTCGTTGGAGGAGGTAAGTATCAAAGGATTTATCTCCAGCATGGACATGTCTTCCCTGATGAAGGCGTCATAAAGATGGAACAGAAGGCCTGAAAGGTCCCCAAGAAATGTTTTATCAAGGCCGAGAAATAAAAGTATTTTTAAAACATGATGGGACCTCAAACCGTGGAAAGGTTTAATTGAAATGGTCAGTATCTTTTCGGGGTGGGATTTTGAAACCTCTTCGATTTCCATTCCCCCTTCGGCGCTGACTACAAATGCTACCGCGGCATTTTTCCTGTCAACGGTAAGGGAAAGGTAAAATTCCTTTGATATCTGGGCGCCGGATTCAACAAGGACTTTTCTTACTATCTTGCCCTCCTTTCCCGTCTGCGCGGTCACGAGGGTCATGCCGAGCATTTTTTCGGCTATTGACCTTGCCTCATCCCCGGATTTAGCAATTTTTACCCCTCCTCCCTTTCCCCTTCCGCCCGCGTGAACCTGCGCCTTTACTACGACGATAGGGGACAAGAGGGTCTGGTAAGCCCTGTAGACTTCCTCCGGGCTGTGGCAGAGGATGGAGCCCAGGGTTTTTATCCCGTGCTTGTTTAAAATTTCTTTTGCCTGGTATTCATGAATATCCATAAAAATCCCTTTATGTTTGGCTATTTAAAAAAGGTTAAATTTTATTTTCAAAATCCAGCCTGCCCTTTTCGTAAAGGTCTCCCCCATACATGTCGTTCACCACGTAGGCGGGAAAGTCCTTAACCACAAGCTCCCTTACGGCTTCGGATAAAAGATCCTCATAAGCGATAATCCTGCTGGATCTAATCGACTTTGAAATTAATGCCCCGGCCCCCCCTATTGCCCCAAAGTATACGGCCTTATATTTCTTAAGGGCATCTTTTACTTCCTGGGATCTTTTTCCCTTGCCTATCATTCCCTTTAGCCCCAGGGCTATTAAGGCAGGGGCATATTTGTCCATTCTGTAGCTTGTAGTCGGACCAGCAGATCCAATAACTTCCCCAGGTTTTGCGGGAGTAGGGCCTACATAATAAATAATTTGCCCATTTATGTCAAACGGAAGTGGTTTTGCTTCCTCTATAAGTTTTATAAGCCTGTAATGCGCCTGGTCCCTAGCAGTGTATATTTTACCGCTTATAAGAACCTGGTCTCCTGCCCTAAGGCCGGCTATAATTTCATCCGTAAGCGGAGGCGTTAATTTTTTCATAGCGTAATCTCGCCGTGCCTGTGGGAATGGCATTCAACGTTTACGGCGACGGGAAGGCTTGCTATATGGCATGGTTCTTTCAATATGTGAACCTCCAGGGAAGTGCAAATTCCTCCAAAACCCATCGGTCCGGTCCCTATTCGGTTAATTTTTTTCATCAGCAGGTTTTCCATTTCTTCAAGCTCCGGGTCTGGATTTTTTTCCCCGAGTTTCCTGAAAAGGGATTTTTTGGCGAGTATCGCGGAGCGTTCAAAATTTCCACCGATACCGATACCTATAATGTTTGGCGGGCAGGGATTTGGGCCCGCAAGCCGCATGGTTTCGACGGCAAAATCAATTATTCCCTCTTTGCCGTCGGCAGGTCTCATCATATTGATCCTGCTCATGTTTTCGCTCCCACCGCCCTTGGCCGCGTACATTATTTTTATCCTGTCGCCTTCGGTGAATTCGTAGTGAATTATCGCGGGGGTATTGTCCCCTATATTTTTCCTTGTGAAAGGGTCGCAGGTTGATTTTCTTAAATACCCCTCTTCATAGCCTCGGCGCGTGCCTTCGTTTATGGCTTCCGTAAGGGTTTTGCCGCTAACGGAAACACCGCTTCCAAGCTCCACGAAAAAGACGGCAAGTCCGGTATCCTGGCAGAGAGGCTTATTGTCAGATTTAGCAACCCCGGCATTTAACAGTATAGCCTTTAAAACTGCCTTCCCGGATTCCGATATCTCGTTTTCAAGGGCAACTTTGAGACTTTTATATGTGTCCTCGGGCAGATTAACGCTGGAGTTAATTATTAAATTTTTAACGGCGTTTGAAATATCCTCTGACGCGATAAACCTCATTAAGAAATCCCTTTAAATTATTAATTTTATGTATATTTTACTTATTTAAAAAATATTTTCAAGGAAAAAGTAAACCGTAAAGAAATCGTTTGAGTTATTAATCAGTGGGTGTGCCGCACGCAAAAGCTACTACCCATATCGCAGATGGTAAATTCGGGCTGGATTACGGCGTGGTTTATGTTGAATTTATTTTCGAGCATTTCCTGAAGGGTATTAATTACGCAGCACATCTCGGTTGATTTTACAACCTCCGGATTGACAAGTATATGAGCGGTGAGGAGGACGAAGGATTTTGACATGCTCCAGATATGAAGGTCATGGACATCTTCGACGCCGCTTATTTTGAGCATTTCGCTTTTAACGGCAGCGAAATTTACCTCTTCCGGAACAGCTTCAAGAAGTATGTTGAGGGTTTCTTTTATAACGGTGAGTGCCCCAAGCGCTATGACGGGCGATACGATCAGGCTTACTACCGGATCCACGTAATAAAATCCCGTAAAATAAATGATAAGGCCTGCCGCAATAATGGAAAGGGAGAGGGAGGCGTCCCCGATTATATGGAAGAAGGCGCTCTTGATATTTAAATTTTGTTTAATGTCCTTGTGTATTTTAAAACCTATTATGATATTTACGATAAAACTTAGCGAGGAAAATATTATCATAATTGTTGAATTTACCATCTCCGGATGGATAAGCCGCTCGTAGCTTTCATAAATTATAACCCCGGCAATTAAAAAAAGGAGCGAGGCGTTCAAAAGGGCGGCTAGAATGCCGATCCTGTGAAACCCGTATGTATTTTTTTCGGTAGGCGTTCTTTTTATCTGGACCTGGGCAAACCAGGCAAGGAGGAGGGAGGACGCGTCAACAAGTATATGCCCCGAATCGGAGTAAAGGGCCATGCTTTTCGATATAACCCCACCCGTAAATTCGGTTACGAGGATTATAAGCGTAAGGACAAAGGCTATCTTTAGATTTTTTTCAGACCTTAAGGATTCGACATCGGGAAAAGCGGAGTGGCTGTGAGTATGGGGCAAAGTGGCGTCCAAGGCAACATTTTCCTTAAAAATTATTATGGTTTATTATAACATACGGCCCTACCTATGTAAAATAGGCTTTTATAATTGCAAAAATTGCCCGAAAAGGGGTAAAATTGCAGAAAACCATGGAAAAAGAATATAACTCCTCACAGACAACGGTTCTTCTTAGCCTTTCCCATTTCTTTTGCCATGTGGCTATTCTTACCTATCCTGCAATTCTCCTGTTAATAAAAAACAAATTTCACTCAAATTACGCGGCCCTCGGCCTCATTGCGGGGATTTACCTATTTTTTTTCGGGGCGGGCTCTCTCCCTGTCGGTTTTATAGCGGACAAGATCAGCAAAAAAGGGCTTTTAAGAATCTATCTCGCCGGAATGGCAATTTTTTCCTTTGCGGCGGCATTATCCGGGAATTTCTATATTTTTGCCTTTTCGATAATATTAATGGGGCTCACGGGAAGCATATACCATCCTGTCGGCCTGAGCATGATGTCATTTGCCGCATCCGATAAATTAAGGGGATTTGCCATACACGGGATAGCCGGGACGGCAGGGGTTGCGATAAGCGCCGCCTTTGCGGGAATGCTCGGATATTTCTTTGGATATAACTTCCCTTATCTTGTTCTCGGTATTATATTTTTGTTTCTTATAATTCTTTCTTACGCCATTAATTTAGAGGGCGGGAAAACGCGGGGCCGGCCGAGGGAGGAAAACAATGCCCCGGAAACAGCAGGGACCGAAGGGCTGTCGGAGCCCTTATTTAAAGGGTTTTTTAAGGAACTATTTCATGCAAATCTTATAATTATTTTTCTGGTGGAATTCTTAAACGGCTTTGTCTTTCAAGGGGTTTTTTCTTTCCTTCCGGCCTACACAGGGCTTGAGTTGAAGAATTTTTTATTTTTCAATAACCAGGCTACGGCCGCCGGCGGTTTTTTTGTTACCCTGGCGCTTATCGTAGGGGTGATATTCCAGTATAACAGCATTAGGGTCACGAGAAACTATAAGCCCCACCATGCCTTCGCTTTTCTTGTTTTAATAAGCGCAATATTTCTTATTATAGCCGGTTTGTCCCATAATTTAGTATTATTTTTATCCATACTGGCTTTTTCAGCATTCAATTTTTCTATAAATCCTCTTTCAAACCTTATGATAAGCCAGAATGCCCATGAAAAATACAGGGCTACCGCTTACGGGGTTTTTTTCTTTTTCGGCTTCGGAATAGGGAGCGTTGCCGCCCCCATAGGAGGGATGGTAGCCCAGGAATACTCTCTTCATTGGATATTTGTAATTTACGGCCTGACGCTCCTATTTTCTTTCGTTCTTTCGCTTTCCATCAGGAGAGGCAGATATGAATAACCCATATTTGCAAAGCAGGGGAACGAGTTTCTGAATGCAAAGGCCCAGGACATTTTCGAAAGAGCCATCATAGGATTCAACTATGCTGTATTTATCCTGTATTCCATAGCCGCCGGCCTTATCATATGGCGGATGTTTTCTTATATATTCCTTTATTTGTAAGTCCGTAAGCGGTTTTATCTTAACCGTTGATACGTCATGCCTTGTTTCATAGATATTCCCGTTTTTATTAACAAGGCTCGTTCCCGTATAAACCCTGTGCGTTTTTCCTGAAAGATTTTTAATCATCTGAAAAGCCTCTTCGAAATTGGAGGGTTTTCCATAGACATTTTTCTGAAAATAAATAAGCGTGTCCGAGCCTATGATAAAATCATCGGGATATTTTTCTTCGAGGCTTTTTGCCTTGACAAGGGCAAGCTTTTTTACAAAACTTGAAATGCGGCCGTCTTTTTCCCTCCCGTAGGAAGGCTCTTTTTTAAGAATATGGGGAATAACGATAAAACGAATTCCGGCTTTTTTAAGAAGGGAAATTCTTCTTTTTGAAGAGGACGCTAGGATTATTCCGGTTTCAGCGAGCCTCATTGGTTTTTCGCCTTCCCGGGCCGCTCTCCAAATATGGCTGTTCCAAGCCTTACGATAGTCGAGCCCTCCTCGATGGCAACCTCAAAATCCCCTGAAGTGCCCATAGACAGAGTCTTGAGCTCTTCCTTGTATGTATTTTTTTTATTAATTGCGAACAAAAGGTCTTTTAATTCCCTGAAATACCGCCTGTTTTCTTCCGGGGTGTTAGCGAGAGGGGGCATGGTCATTAATCCCTTAAGGCTTAAAAAATTGAAAGGGTTCAGTTTGCTTATAAAGCCAAAGACCTCATCCGCTTTTATGCCGTTTTTTGCAGGTTCGTTCGCAAGATTCACCTCGATCAGTACCTTTGTTTTGGCGTTAAGAAGCGAGGAGTTTCTGTCTATCAGGGCGCAGAGATCAACGCTGTCAATGGAATGGATTAATTCAACCATTCCTGTTATAAACCTTGCCTTATTTTTTTGAAGATGACCTATAAAATGCCAGGAAATGCTTCTGTAATCCTTCAAATCCTCGTATTTTTGTAAAAACTCCTGGACATAATTTTCGCCGAAAACGGTGATTCCTGAATTCAAGGCCAGGGTTATCTCTTCGGGCTTCCTTGTTTTCGATGCAGCAAGAATTGTTATTTCGGATAAATTCCTGCCGATCCTTAAAGCGGCATTTTCGATCCTTTTCCTGATGTTATGAACGGCCCCTTTGATATTTTCCAATTTCTAAACAAGACCCTTTGCCCTTAAATAAGCCGCGTTTACGGCTGAATCAATAACTTACTTTATCCTCCCCTCCTCAAGTTTCGCAAGGCCGTGCGCGGTCGTGCCGCCCGGGGATGTGACCATGTCTTTTAACTCTTTAGTAGACATATTTGAAAATTCCTTGCTGTTTAAAAGCTCGGATGCTCCTAAAAGGGTTTGGACAGTAAGGGTTTTAGCGACATCCTTTGGAAGGCCAAGTTTTATTCCTGCCTCTATTAGTCCTTCGGCGATCAAAAATACATACGCGGGGCCGCTCCCGCTAAGAGCCGTAACGGCGTCAAAATATTTTTCGTCGAGTATAAGGACTTCGGATGAAGCGCTAAGTATTGAAGAAATCTTTTCCGCGTCGTCTTTTTTTACGTTACTGTTATAACACATGGCGCTCATACCCTTTCCCACAAGGGAATTTATATTTGGCATGATCCTGAAAATTTTTAAGGAACGTTTGTCTTTAAGATGACCATGAAAGTATTTTTCTAATTGTTCAAGCTTTACCCCTCCGGCTATGGAGACAAAAATCGGAAGGGGTTTTTTTGAATTGCCGCCGAGCGCTTTCGAGGACTTTGTTATAACGTCCTTGACATAATTTGGCTTTGTAGCTATGAAAATTACATCGCACGAGGAGGTCACCATTTCTTCGCTCTTTAACGGAACCGCGCCAAGGGATTTTTTTATGAAATTAACCCTTTTTTCATCGGGGTCAAAAAAATACATTTTTGTTTCGGGCCTTGCCCTTAGTAGACCCTTCATGAGTCCATATGCCATATTTCCGGCCCCTATAAAGCCTACAACATCATCCTTATTGGACATTTCCCCTCCCACGTTATATAATTTAGGTGTTATAAGCTGAATTATAACACAAGGGGAGGAATGGAGGAATTAAAATGAATAAAAAAGCAATAAAAACAGTGGACGAGTGTTGCAAACCCGGTTTTGACAAATCGCTAAAAGGAAACGATTACGACCTCATTATTCTGGGCGGCGGCTCAGCCGCCTTTTCGTCTGCGATTTACGCCGCCGAAAGGAATTTGAGGGTCTGCGTTATAGAAAACCGGATAATCGGCGGAACCTGCCTTAACAGGGGATGCGTGCCGTCTAAGCATTTCATAGAAGCCGCCCGCATATTCTACGAGCCTTTGAATAATAAATATAAAGGCGTAGGTATTAAACAAACCTCTATCGATATAAAAACCCTTGTCAAGGAGAAGAATATTCTTTTAGCCGACTTAAGGCAGTTAAAATATTACAACGTTCTTCAGGGCTATCCCCGGATAAAGTATATTGAGGGGACGGGAAGATTCATGTCTAATAGCGCGGTTGAGATAATTCCCGTAGACAAAAGCGAAAAACCTTATATTATCACATCGGAAAAATTTATTATCGCGACAGGCTCTAAGGCTAAAATATTGGATATTCCGGGTATCGAAGCCACCGGTTTTATGACGAATACAGAGTTAATGGAAATTGACTTTCTCCCTGAAGTTCTTTTAATACAGGGAACCAGGGCCCTTGCTCTCGAGTTCGCCCAGATGCTTAGAAGGTTCGGCTCAAACGTTATCATGGTTGGCAGGTCCGCCAGGATAGCGCTTAACGAGGAGCCTGAAATTTCTAGGGAACTGGAAAATATCTTGAGAAAAGAGGGAGTGGAGTTATTATTGAATTCGGTAATTAAAAAACTCTACGCGAAAAAAAATAAAAAATACGCGGAAATAGAAACGAAAGACGGCGTTAAGGTTATCAGGTTTGACGAGCTTTTAATGGCGACCGGAGTCGCCGGAAACTCAGGGGGACTTAACCTGGATTTAGCGGGAGTAAAAACGGATAGAAACGGTTTTGTTACAGTAAACGATGAATTGAAAACATCCGCGGATAACATTTATGCGGCGGGGGACATTATCGGAAACTCGTTTTTCGTGACGACCGCGGCTTATGAAGGCAAAATTGCGGCAAGTAATCTTCTGGACGCCACGCATTTAAAAACCGATTACTCCGCCGTTGCCCACACCACTTTTACCGACCCGGAGCTTTCCTCCGCCGGGCTTACGGAGGAAGAGGCGCTTAAAGCAGGGATTAAATATGATAAGGCGGTTTTCCCCGTAAGCTATATACCCAAGGCCCAGGCAATATTCAAGACGGAGGGCCTCATTAAAATGATAGCCGCGAAAGACACAGGCTTGGTGCTGGGGGTGCATATCCTCGCCCATAATTCCTCGGAAACTATTCAGCAGGCGTCGGTATATCTCCAAAACAGGTATACCCTTGATGATTTTGGAAAAGAGATAGGGGTATATCCTACCATGGCCGAAGGGCTTAAACTCTGCGCCCAAAGCTTTACCAGGGATGTAAATAAACTAAGCTGTTGCGCGTAGGTGATTTTACGGGTTAGGTAGAGACCAGGCGGCGTATTTACAGGTGGGATAGTTCGAGCAGCTGAAAAACCTTCTTCCCTTTCTGGTTCTTTTTTCGACAAGGTATCCCCCGCACCCCGTGGGGCAGTGAACCTTGGCCTTGTTGTCAAATTTTACAGGAACCGGCTTAATGTTCTTGCATGCGGGATATCCGCTGCAGGCCAGGAACTTCCCGAAGCGGCCCATTTTTATCACCATTGGTTTTCCGCATTTCTCGCAGATTTCACCCGTAGCCTCGCTTTCTCCCCGGGCCGAAGCAGGGCTCCCGGTCTCTTCCTGTTGCGCCCCCTCCTTTTGAAGTTCGCGGGTGTTCTTGCATGCGGGATATCCGCTGCAGGCCAGGAACTTCCCGAAGCGGCCCATTTTTATCACCATTGGTTTTCCGCATTTCTCGCAAATAATATCCGTGGGCGTGGAAGTTCCCTTTATGTTTTTTATTTTAAATTTAGCATCGGAGAGGTCTTTCAAAAATTTTTCATAAAAATCGGATAAAACCTCATTTCTGGTGGTCCCGCCCTTTTCAATCTCGTCAAGTTTCTTTTCCATGTTGGCGGTAAATTTTAAGTCAAGAATATCAGAAAACCCCTCCTTTAAAATATCCGAAACTGTCATTCCAAGCTCTGTGGGCTTGAATTTTTGGACACTGCTCCCCTTCTTTGTCGTATCGGAGGATTCGGTGGTCATGATCACGTAATCCTTGTTCTTGATATTTGATATTATTGCCTGATAGGTTGAAGGCCTGCCTATGCCGTTTTCATCCAGGGCCTTTACCAGGGTTGCCTCCGTGTAACGGGGAGGCGGGGAGGTAAAATGCTGGATGGATTCAACCTTATTGATTTCGGCCGGGTTTCCCTTAGAAAGGAAGGGGAAAACCTTCTCAACCGGGTTTTTATGTTTTTCCTCGTGAATATCCTCTGCGTCCCCTTCGCTTCTTGATTTCAGATGTTCATTTATAACCCTTTGAAAACCGTCAAAGTGCAAGACATTTTCGGTTGTCTTAAAACTGTATTCTATATCGGTTCTGCCGGAAATCCCCTCCACGTTTCCATTTATCATTATGCTGTACTGGTCATAGATGCTTTCCTTCATGAAAAACGCCGTGAAGTATGCCCAGATAAGGCTATAAAGTTTAAATTCGTCAGGGGATAGATATTCCTTGATTCTGCCCGGACTCAAGTTTATGTCGGTGGGCCTTACGGCCTCGTGGGCATCCTGGACCTTTTTTGCACCACCCTTCTTTATGGAAGGCTCGGTTCTGATGTAATTATCCCCAAAAACCGCCGATATATAACCCCTTGCTTTACCGGAAGCCTCGTCCGATATCCTCGTCGAATCAGTCCTCATGTAGGTTATAAGGCCAAGCGGGCCAAGTGGGGCCTTACTTACTCCCTCCACGGGGCCAAGCTCTATTCCTTCATAAAGTTTTTGCGCTATGGTCATCGTTTTTTTTACGGGGAACCTGAAAAATCTGGCTGCTTCCTGCTGGAGGGTGCTCGTAATAAGAGGCAGGGGCGGCTTTTTTGCCGTCTGTTTTTTGTTGATTTCCTTGATTTTATAATTATCAATTTTTAAAAGAACGTCTTTTAATTCTTCTGCCCCATTCTCATCTTTAATTTCGGGGTTTTTGCCGTTTATTTTAAAAAGCTCGCATTCGACTTTGACAATTCCCTCATTTTCCCTAAGGCTCTCCGCTTTTGGTATCTTTATTTCAAAAAGAGCCGTAAACGTCCAGTATTCTTCTTTTACGAAAGAGTTTATCTCTTTTTCCCTCTCCACTATAAGGTATAATGCTACTGATTGAACCCTTCCGGCCGAAAGGCCCCTCCTTATTTTTTCCCATAAAAAGGGGCTTAAGTTGTATCCGACCAGCCTGTCGAGGATTCTCCTTGCCTTCTGGGATTCATACATAGGTTTGTTGAGGACGGAGGGATTTTTTATCGCGTTAATAACGGCATCTTTTGTTATTTCGTTGAACAGGACCCTGCTTATTTCTGGTTTGGGCCCCCTGAGGGTATCTATAACCTCTTTTATGTTCCAGGCTATGGCCTCCCCCTCCCTGTCCGGGTCGGCCGCGAGAAAAACCCTCCCGGCATCCTTTGCAAGTTTTTTTATTTCGTCGACGGTTTTTTCCTTTCCGGAAATGATTTCATATTCGGGCTCAAACCCTTTTTTAACATCGACGCCTATGGTTTTTTTAGGAAGGTCTTTAATGTGCCCGACGGTGGGTTTTACCAGGAAGTCTTTTCCCAGGTATTTATTTATGGTATGAGCCTTTGAAGGGGATTCAACTATTACTAGATTTTTCATCAATTTTTTTTATTAAACCGCCTGGAAGGCGGATAATTTCAGAATTTATTTCCATTATCGAAATTGCTTTAAGGATATCGCACCGATCAACTTTATGATTAATATTGCCTACTTTGATTAAATTGTCAATAGGTATATTTTCATTGGCCGGGACTATTTCAAGTATTAACTTTCTTATTTCATGCTGATTTATCGTGTGGGCGGAAGAGCCGGAAGAGGGTAAATTTTGAGTTCTTTTGGTATCTTCAGGCCTTTCTTTAAAAAAATCTCTATCGGACAGTAAGACTTTCACCTCCTTTCCCGCGGCTTCAAATTTATCCGTTATTCCCTTCAAGGAGCTTTTTGCGGATAAAAATAAAATTGCCAAACCGCTCGATAAAGAAAATGCAAGGAGGTTCCTTAGCGAGAAACCATGTTTTCCCGGCTTCGAGAAGGGATCGACCGCTGAAATCCAGGGAAGACCGCCCTTAAGATAATTATTCATTATCAATTTATTGTCACTGAAAAAAGGGTTGTGAGGCAGGAGCATTACCGGAGGGCCATCCTTTTCCGCTATTTTTATAAAATTGATTTCAGCCTGGCTGTTTATGCCCGAAAGTGAAAGGTCAAATTGATTTAAAGCTATAAGGTCTTGTAATTTTTCAATTAGATCCAGGGAAGGAACGAAAATACCCGAACCGTTATACCTCGAAGAAGTAATGAATAATATTTTTTTTCTTCGCAATAAAGACAGTTCAACCATGTTTCCCGGATTATAAACATGAAGGAACTCGGGAATGCCCGCAGGCCTTAAGCCTTTGAATAAATCTATAGTTTTTACCGGTTTAATAGAATATTTATCGAGGGTGGAGATTTCTTCCTCCGCCCCGAGTTTGAGCCTTTCGGTATATCCGTTATTTTTACATTCATTGCCGCGTGAAGCCTTAAGGCGGATTCTATAATTAAAATATTCCATTTTTTGCATTGTCCTATGGGGTATGTAATTAATTTTGATAATATGATAAAATGTCCAAAAAAGGAACAGATATTTCCAATGAGAGTTAACAAAAAATATGCCCTGGGATACTCAATCCTCGCCATTTTTTTATCATTAACTGTATTATATTTTAACAGGGCTTACGGGGGATCCCTTCCCGGAAAAAGGGGGCAGGCAAAAATAGCGGTTCTATTGCCCACCTCAGGCAAATATTCCTATTTCTCCTGGCAATTTCTTTATGGGTTTTTCTTAAGGAAAAACATAATTAAGATCCCTAAAATCAAGTATATAATTTTAAATCTTCCTCCAAGGTCGGGAAAAAGCGCAATACGTTCTGTTTTTGAATCCCTGCGCAAAGAACGGGCTTTTGCAATAGTCGGCCCGCTTTTCCCAGGTCAGGTGAAGTATTTTGAATTATATTCCTCGAAATTTAAAATTCCGGTTTTAACCCCATCTCCGGTTGTCTCAAATATCGGGGCATATCCTTATATGTTTAATTATGGCATGACGTTGAAACAGGAGATTGAAACGGATTTAAGATACGCAAGGCGTAATAATATAACGCCCATTACCGTTTTGTATCCCGATAATGCATATGGTAATATGATTGCGGGTTACATAAGGCATTTTTCGAAGAAATACATGGTCAATATCATTAAGTACAGCCCTTATCCTCCCGGTACGGTAGATTTTTTTGATAATTTTAGCTCTATTGTGCGGTTTCCCGACAATTTTAAGGAGTCATCCCCGATTGAAAATTCTTCAGGGAAAACTTCAGGGATAAAACCTAAAATTCTATTTAAAGGGCTTCTAATTGTAGGGGACACCCCAAAATTAAAGCTCATATTGACGCAGCTGATGTATTATAATATAAAAGGTTTTCCCATTCTGGGACTAAGCGAATTTCATTCGGAAAAGTTTTTAAAAAATTATTCTTTCTACCTGCATAATGCCATTTTTCCTGATGGATTTTCCAAAAATGACAATGACCCGGAGGTTAAAGAGTTTGTTTCCATGTATAAGAATGCCTATGGGTTGTCTCCTAACATTCTTAGCGCTGAAGGTTACGACATAGGCAGGATATTAAGGCACATTTCCCGGTCAAATAAGGGCAGGAAGTCGTTTTATAAGGCTCTCTTGAGCACGACGAGTTTTACGGGCGCCTGCGGAATATCTCGCTTACATAAGAACAGGTTCAGAAAAGCCCTTTATCTTTTTAACTATAAAAACAACAGGATTTCGGTTCTTGAAAATCCCTTTAAAGCAAGATAAACCATTAATTATGAAAAAGAATAATCAAAAATCAAAAAGGGGCAAAAAATCCTTATTTGTATTTCTTCTAGTTTTTATCTCCGGTTTTATAGCAATCTCGGCAATCCTTTATTTTATCCTTGCCGCGAGTGTGCCCAATATCGTTTCGCTCCAGGATTACCAGCCCCAGGAAGTAAACTATGTTTATTCCAATAACGGAAAGCTTGTAGGCTATCTGGGATCCGTAAACAGGGAGGTCGTCCCCCTGTCGCGAATTCCGTTACGGGTAAGAGAGGCATTTCTTGCCGCGGAGGACAAAAATTTTTACAATCAGGGCGCTATCGATTTCAAGGCTATTGTCAGGGCTTTTTTTGTAAATATTTTATCGGGACATATTGTCGAGGGAGGATCTACCATTACCCAGCAGGTAGCTAAAACCCTTCTCATCCCGTATCAGAGATCCTATATCTGGAAACTAAGGGAGGCGATACTCGCATACAGGATTGCGGGCCATCTTTCCAAAGACGAAATACTTGATATCTATCTTAACCAGATATATTTAGGCAATAATGCGTATGGGGTTCAGGCGGCGTCCCTCACCTATTTCGATGTTCCGGTGTGGAAGCTTGACCTCGCCCAGGCAGCCATGCTTGGCGGTCTTCCCCAGGCGCCCTCCTATCTCGACCCGTATATACATTTTAAGGATGCTAAAAGAAGACAAAAATATGTCCTTACCGAGATGGCGGCAGATGGTTTTATAACCGAAAAAGAGGCAAAGGAAGCCTACAGGGAGAAAATAACCCTTCATAATTACTTTAAATATTACGGCATTGCCCCATATTATCTGGCATATGTCAAACAGGATATTATAGGTAAATACGGGAAAGAGATTTATAAAGAAGGCGGGCTTAAAATTTATACCGCCATGAGCGCCAGGGCGCAGAAATATGCCGATAAGGCCGTTAAGGAAGGGCTCATAAGGCTTAGCCATGAATACGGTTATTCGGGGCCTCTCAAAAAATTGTCATATAACAAAATGCTTGACGGGATAACGCATGAAAGGTCTTTAATAAATTATCTTTATGAAGGAAGCGTATACAAGGGATTTGTGACAGGGATATCTTCGGACGGGAAATATGCAGATGTGGCGGTTGGCCGATTCAGGGGAATCATCCCTCTTTCGGAAATGAGCTGGGCGTCCGCTTACAACCGTAATGTATATTTTTCCGAAAGGGCTATAGATAACGTTTCCGATGCCTTGGGCACGGGGGACGAGGTTTTAGTCCGCTTCCTTCGTTATAACAGGAATCACGTGCCTGTTTTTTCCCTTGAGGAAAATGATATCGTGCAGGGGGCTCTTATTTCCATAAACCCCCAAAGCGGCTATGTTATCGCCATGGTGGGCGGTTACAGTTATAAAAAAAGCCAGTTTAACAGGGCAATAGACGCCCTGAGGCAAACAGGCTCGGCCTTTAAGCCGTTTGTTTACGCTCAGGCCCTCTCCCAGGGATTTACGCCCTCATCCATAATAAACAATACCCCCGTGGTTTATCCCACCGGCGTTCCTGGAAAATATTACAGGCCTAAGAATTTTGAGCGTAATTTCACGGGTCCTACTACTCTTATCACAGGGCTTTCCCAATCAATCGATGTTGTCGCCATAAAGCTCCTTAAAAGGGTGGGGATTGATAATACAGTAGACCTTGCCCATAAGATGGGGCTGCATCACCTTGTAAGGAACCTTACACTCGCCTTAGGATCCTCAAGCCTTAGCCTTCTCGATATAACCAATGCCTATACCGCATTTGCAAACGGGGGGCAGGAGTGCGAGCCCGTATTTATAACAAAAATTTTAACCCCACAGGGGAAAACGCTTTTTGAAAATACGCCGCAATGCCAGCAGGTTTTATCTCCCCAGGTGGCATTTATCCTTACGAATATGATGGAGCGGGTTATAAGCGGGGGAACCGGCTCCACCGTTTCGAATATAAGGAATATTACTCCCGACATTGCGGGTAAGACAGGCTCTTCCAGCGATTACCGCGACGGGGTTTTCATAGGCTATACATCCACCCTCGTTACGGGCGTATGGACGGGCCTTGATAATTTCCATTCAATGGGAAAGCTCATGGTCGGGGCGATAACGGCCGCGCCCATATGGGATTCTTACATGAGCAGCGCTCTTGCCGTATTTCCGCCGGAGCCTTTTACAATTCCTTCGGGTATAGTGTTCGTCGATGTTGATCCGTCCACGGGACTGGTGGCCCCCATGGGTTATAAAGACCCGCTTTTGATGCCATATATCAAGGGGACAGAGCCCGGTAGCGTTCCAAAGGTCAAGAAAGCCAAAAAACCATGGTCTTTTTTCAATTTGTTTTAATTTTTTATAATATGGAATAATTATTTTGGAGGGAATCTTGGAGCAAAAAAGCATCATAGACATTAACATAGAAGACGAAATGCGGCAATCCTACCTTGATTACGCCATGAGCGTAATAATCGGGAGGGCTCTTCCGGAGGTAAAAGACGGCCTTAAACCCGTTCACAGGAGAATCCTCTTTGCCATGAACGAGATAGGAAACGATTACAATAAGCCTTTCAAGAAATCAGCGAGGATAGTCGGAGACGTCATAGGTAAATATCATCCGCACGGGGATGCCGCCGTTTATGATTCGATAGTCAGAATGGCCCAGGATTTTTCCTTACGTTATCCCTTAATCAATGGCCAGGGTAATTTTGGATCGATAGACGGCGACCCTCCCGCAGCCATGAGATACACCGAGATCAGGATGACGAGGATGTCTTCTTATCTTTTGGACGACATAGATTTTGAAACGGTTGGATTTGTTCCAAACTATGACGGTTCCCTGAAAGAGCCGGCCATACTTCCTGCGAAATTTCCCAATCTTCTCGTAAACGGTTCTTCCGGCATCGCGGTTGGAATGTCATCAAATATTCCCCCCCACAATCTTACGGAGGTTACGAATGCCATTCTCTATTACTTGGACAAGGAGGATTCATCGATAGAAGAACTCAGAAAATTTATAAAAGGACCTGATTTTCCCACAGGAGGAATAATATACGGATATTCCGGCATAGACAATTATTTCAACACCGGAAGGGGGCTTGTAAGAGTAAGGGCGAGGCACCATTTTGAAAAATCGAAAATAGTTATTACAGAGATACCCTATCAGGTCAATAAATCAAAGATATTGGAAAGAATAGCCGAGCTTGTTAAGGAAAAAAAGATCGAAGGCATATCCGACCTGAGGGACGAATCGGACAGGGAAGGGCTGAGAATAGTAATAGAACTCAAGAGGGACGCCAATGAGCATATCGTGATCAACAACCTCTTCAAACATACCCAGCTTGAAGAAACCTTTGGAGTTATTTTCCTCGCCATTGTCAACAACCAGCCTAAAATACTTAATATAAAAGACATGATTTCCCTTTTTGTGGATTTCAGAAAAGAGATCGTGGTTAAAAGGACCCTGTTCGAACTTGCAAAAGCGGAGGCGCGCCTTCATATATTAGAGGCCTTTAAGACCGTTGCGGAGAAGATAGACGAGGTAATAGAACTTATAAAAAGTTCTGAATCCCCCGCTGTCGCCAAAGACCGGCTTATGAAGGGATATAATTTTACCGAGGTGCAGGCAAAGGCAATCCTTGATTTGAAACTGGAGAAAATTACAGGCCTCGAGCGGGAAAATTTAATAAAGGAATATAAAGAAATCCTGGGAAAGGTTAAAAAACTTAAGGAAATACTCGGAAGCGAAAAACTCATTAAAAACATAATTAAAGATGAACTTAAAATAATAAGGGATAAATTCGGAGACGAAAGAAAAACGGAAATTGCCAGGGAAGAAACAGAGGTTTCGCTGACCGACCTTATACCCAACGAGGCCATGATAGTCATGGTAACCGAAAACGGATATATAAAAAGAACAAAACTTTCCACTTTCAAGGCCCAGAACAGGGGAGGCAAAGGTCAAACAGGGATAAAATCCAAGGAAGAGGATTTTGTTTCAAATTCATTCTGCGCGAACGCCCACGACTCAATTCTTTTTATCACAAACAGGGGAAATGCCTTCAGGCTTAATGTTTATGACATTCCAGAGACATTAAAATCCTCAAAGGGCAAGCCGATAGTTAACCTCCTCGAGCTAAGGGATTCGGAAAGGGTCTCCTCCGTGCTTACCGTTACCGATTTTAATCCAATTTGTTCTATTTTCATAGCAACAAGGGACGGTCAGATAATAAGGACTTCCCTGGATAAATTCTCGAATGTAAGAAGGACAGGCATAAGGGCTATAAGGCTTAAAGACGGGGATGAGGTTATAAGCACCCATATCGCGGAAAACAAGGATAAAAACCAGCTTATTGTAATGGCGACAAAATTTGGAAAATCTATCTGCGCGGGAATCGATGATTTCAGGGTGCTCGGGAGGGGCGCTATGGGGGTTATAGGAATGCGACTTTCAAAAGGGGATTCGGTTGTTTCTATGGACGTCCTTTCTTCGGAGGATGAAAATCTTGTTTCGATAACGGAAAACGGCTACGGCAAAAAAACAAAAATGTCCGAATTCAGAAAGCAAAAAAAAGGCGGGAAGGGAATTATTGCAATAAAAGTTGGGGAAAGAAACGGAAACGTCGTTTCGGTCCTTAAGGCGAAAGGGGAAAACGATATCATCATAATAACCTCTAACGGGAAGATAATAAGAATAAATGAATCAAGCCTCAGGTCGATAGGGAGAAATACCATGGGAGTTAAATTAATAAACCTGGACGAGAATGAAAGGGTTGTGAGCGCGGTTGTGGCATCCAGGGAATTAGACGAATAAATATATGATAATAATCGAAAAACCCTTGGGAATAATAGGGGGCGGGAGTTTTGGAACAGCCCTCGCCGTTAATTTTTCCAGATTTATACCGGATATTTTTCTAAAATTCAGGGATAAAAAAACCGAGGAAGAAATATCTCAAAGAAGGATAAACGATATCTATCTCCCTGGGGTTCGCATAAGGGAAAATGTCAATATAACGTCTGATTACGAGGATATTTTTGAAAACTGCGGCATTGTTTTCCTGACCATTCCTTCCGGTTCGTTAAGAGGCGTCCTTACCGAAATAAAGAGCTTTAGAAAAGACTTTAACCTGAATGAGTATATTTTTATAAATACGGCAAAAGGCATGGGGGATAAGTCCATGGAGCTCCCCCACAGGGTGTTTTCTGAAGTTATGGGAGGATCCCTTCTTGAAAGATACGCAATATTAAGCGGTCCAAGCTTTGCCGTAGAGGTCGCCCGGAATCTTCCCACGGCAGTTTGCGTGGCATCATTTAATAATGGGGTGCTTGAAGAACTGAGAAGGTTTTTCCAGGGGATAATGAATTTCAGGGTTTACACCCTTAATGATATTTTAGGGGTGGAGCTTGGCGGAAGCCTTAAGAATATTATTGCAATCGCCGCGGGGGTATCCGACGGGCTTAATCTTGGGAATAACGCGAGAGCCGCTCTTCTTACCAGGGGGGTTGTCGAACTTACAAGATTTGGAAAGGCTTTCGGGGCGGATAAGCAGACATTTACAGGCCTTTCAGGACTGGGGGACCTTATGCTTACCGCATCTTCCAACCTTAGCAGGAACCGAACTGTAGGTTTAAGGATAGGAAGAGGAGAAATCCTGGAGTCTATTCTTAAATCCATGAACACAGTCGCGGAAGGGGTCGAGACCACGAGGTCTGTTTACAGGATCGCAAAGGAAAAAGGCATATACATGCCGATTACGGGTGTCGTCTATTCCCTGCTTTTTGAGGGGCTTAAGCCAAAAGAAGCGATAATAAAGATCCTTGAAAGGGATATAAAAAATGAATTCGGTTGATTAAGGAGGGAGTTATGGGTGTAAAAGTGGATTATCTGGAGGGGCTTCAGTTTGAGGCATATGTGGAGGGCGGAAATGGTTACAGGGTATTACTTGACACCTCCAAAGAGGCGGGTGGAAGCAATGAAGGCATAAAACCGACCGACTTGCTTCTTATAAGTCTTGCGGGTTGTACGTCCATGGATATAATCTCCATACTTAAAAAGAAAAAACAAGATATTGCGGCTTATTCCGTAAGGGTGAGCGGAGAAAGAGCAACCGAACACCCCAAGGTTTTTACTAAAATAAATATAATTTTTGAAATCAAGGGGAAAGACATCGAGGAAACCGCGGTAAAAAGGGCTATTGAACTGTCAAAGGACAGGTATTGCACCATTTGGGCAATGCTGTGCAAGGCAGCCCTCATCGAATGGACCTACAGGATTAATGAATAGTTTTTAAAATTTCCTTAGTATGATAAAATGAAAGTCATGAAGGTTTTTAACCTGGGTGACGAAGAAAAGGCCCTTTTACTTAAAATAGCGAAAAAGTCCATAGAAGACAGACTAAGGGGGGATGGAGAGGGTTTTTTACAATCCGATTCTCTTTCCTCCAGTCTTACTCCAAACCTAAGGGAAAGGGCTGGGGTCTTTGTAACACTCATGGCGGGGGGCAAGCATCTTCGGGGATGCATCGGAAACTTTATTTCAGACATCCCCCTTTACATTAATGTGTATAAAATGGCCAGGGAGGCGGCTTTTGCAGATCCCAGGTTCTTTCCGCTTACCTTGGCGGAATTACACGATGTAAAACTTGAAATATCCGTACTTTCCCCCCTTGAAAAAATAGACAATCTTGAAAATATCGAAATAGGAAAGCACGGCCTTTATATTATAAAAGGGCCATGTCACGGGGTTTTGCTCCCCCAGGTCGCCACGGAATGCTGCATGGACAGGAAAGGCTTTCTCGAGGCTGTCTCCTTGAAAGCGGGTCTTCCTCCCGACGGTTATAAGGATGGGGCGGATATCTGTACCTTTTCCGCCATAGTTTTCGGGGAGTAGATATGGGGAACATGAGATATTACCCCATTAATCTTAACATTTACAATAGAAAGGTTCTTGTCGTAGGCGGCGGGAACATCGCGTCAAGAAAAGTGGAAAGACTTCTCGAGAGAGGGGCGGATATTACGCTCGTTTCCCCTGAATTATCGCCAAGGCTTTCCGAGCTCTATAAATCGTTCAGGTTTAAGTGGATTAAAAGGACATATAATCCAGGGGATGAAAAGGGCGCGTTCGCGGTTTTTTGTGCCATATCTCCCGGCAAAAAGAGCCTAAAAGTTGAAGAGGGGCTTTTTAAGAGATGTATTAAGAAAAATATTTTAATAAATGTTGCCGACAAGCCCGAGTTTTGTACGTTTACTCTTCCCGCCCTTGTCTCAAGGGGAGAGTTTGACATAGCGGTATTCACCAGCGGGTCAAGTCCAAGGCTTGCGAGAAAAATCAGGGAAGACCTCGAAAAAATCTACGGAGAGGAATATGGCATATATGTCAAAATCCTGGGTTTTTTGAGGAAGGAAATAAAGGCAAAAAAATTTCCTCAGGGAAAAAATCAGGAGATTTTCAGGGAACTCGTGGATTCCGATTTGTTTGATATTTTAAGAAATAAGAATTTTTCGGAGGCGAGTCTCTTTATAAGCAACTTTCTAAAAAGGGTGTCCAGTTATGTTTAGGGATTTATACTTAGTCCCCTTGCTAATTTTTATTTTTTCCTACATATTTATTTATTTAGGAAATAAAAAGGCTTACAATATATTTTTGTATTTAATCTATGGAGGGTTTGCCGCCCAATCGGCCCTTCTTTTCGGCTGGCTTTACGTCAACGGATTTAATTTAATGCCTGTCGACAATATTGTTTTTTTTAACGCATGGCTGTTAATGGTCGTTGTCGTTTTATTTACTTTGTTCTACAGGGCCAGGTACATTCTTGTATATATAACCCCGGTCGTCGCCCTGAATCTTTTGATAGCCTTTTTCGCCCCCCATAATGCCGTAAAACCCTTAGCCTTTCAGGGTCAGGACCTTTCCGTATTGCTGCTCCATATTATCCTTGTTTTGATCGGGGATTCCATTTTTGCCCTCGCGTTTATAATATCTTTGATATATATATTGCAGGAAAGGAAAATCAAGCTTAAGAAAAATTTAAAGCTCTTTAATAAAAAGGAGATACCCTTTTACGAATTTTTCTATCTTGGAAAAGGGTACAATCTCGAGCTTTTGGACAGTATCAATTATCAGTGCCTTAAAATAGGGTTTCCCCTGATAACCCTGGGAATTGCCGTAGGCATATATCTTTCGAGCTCCATATTCAAATCGTTTATGATAGCTAAGCCCATTGAAATTATATCTCTTATAACATGGCTTATATACGCTGTTTTGCTCCATGAAAGGATCGCGAGAGGAGTAAGGGGAAAAAAAGCGGCTGTTTTCAGTATAATAGGATTTTTATTTATAGTTTCAAGTTTGAGCTTTTCATTATATTTATTCCCCAAATTTCACGGGCTAAAATAACGTATCTGGAATTTTAACCATGGATATTTTAATTATAGGACTTAATCATAAATCTGCCGGGATTGGGGAAAGGGAGATCGTTTCAAAAAAGCTTTTAACCCCGGAATTAAGGCTTAAGTTTTACGAATCCATTAAGGAACTCAAAGACGAGGCCGGAGGAAGGATAATAGCCGAATCCGCGGTGCTTACAACGTGCAACAGGTCCGAATTCATATTTAGTCTTTCCCCCTCGCACACCCGGAGCGGAAAAGGCCACCTGATTAAAAACTTCATATCGGATTATTTTTTCAGCCCGGACAGTGAAAAGGAAGATATTTTTTACATGTTCCTTAATAAGGACGCGGTCATGCACCTGTTTAAGGTTGCTTCGAGCCTTGATTCCATGGTCGTCGGGGAACCGCAGATTCTTGGCCAGATTAAGGACGCGTATAACGAATCCTGCGATTTTAAAATGGCCGGACCAGCATTGAACAAGCTCTTCCATAAAACATTTTATTGCGCCAAGAAGGTCAGGACCGAAACCAAAATAGCATCCTCGCCCGTATCCATCAGTTATGCCGCCGTGGAATTGTCAAGGAAGATTTTTAACAACCTCCAGGAAAAGAAAATACTTCTCCTTGGGGCGGGGGAAACGGGCAGGCTTACCCTTAGGCATTTTATAAAATTCGGGGTCAGGAATATCCACGTCGCAAACAGGACAAGGGAGAAGGCTTTCGACTTTATTGAAGAGGCATTCGAACCGGAGGAAAAAAAATGCTTAAACGTAATCGATTTTTCGGAATATTTCAGGCTTCTTCCATCCTCCGATATCATCCTGTGTTCAACAAGCTCCGACGAATATGTTTTAAAGTATGGGGACATAATGCCAATAATCAAGCTCAGAAAACAAAAGCCGCTCTTTCTTATAGATATTTCGGTTCCTAGAAATATAGACCCTGAGGTAAACAAGATTTCGAACGTTTACCTTTTCGACATTGACGATATAGGGAAGATGATAGAAGGAAATATGGAAACGAGGAAAAAGGAGTCAGAAAACGCCGAAGGTATTATTCACTCCATCGCGAAGGAATTCCTTGAATGGAAAGAATCCTTGAACGTCGTTCCCGTGATTGTTTCCTTAAGGAATAAGGTAAAAGACGTGCTTGAGAGAGAATTATCCAATTACATAGAAAAAAAAGACGAGAAGGATTTAATTATAAATTCAATTACGAATAAAATACTTCACGAACCAGTTACACTGATTAAAAAAACGGTCAGGGACTCCGACGGTCCTTCAAAGATAGAGATGTTAAAGTCTCTTTTCAATTTAGGTGCAGAAGGGGAAAAGGATGAAGAAGCTCCGGGAAACAGGAATAAAAAAGGCTCAAAACCCTCCAAGAATCACCCGGAAAGGATAAAGCTGATAAAATAAAAAATAACAAAGGAAAGTTTTGAAAATAAAAATAGGAACCCGGGGCAGCGCTCTCGCATTATATCAGGCTAATCTTGTCAGGGATTTGATAATAAAAAATGCGGTCACGGAGGACGCCCCGCTTAAAATTATAAAAACCTCGGGAGACAGGATTTTAAATGCGTCCCTCAGCAGTTTCGGGGGGAAAGGCCTATTTGTAAAAGAAATAGAAGACGCCCTGGAGTCCAATGATATCGATATCGCGGTTCATAGCCTTAAAGATGTTCCCCAGGTTATTCCTTACCGGTTCAAAATAGGAGTCGTGATTAAAAGGGACGACCCTAGGGATTGCATAATTTTTCGCGAAAAACAGGAAAATGGAGAGAAAATTGACTCTAAAAATTTTGTTTCCTTTCTAAGGTCCGGCTCAGTAATTGGAACATCGAGCTTGAGGAGGCAGGCACTCCTTTCCCGCGCGAAAGGCGGGCTCAAGTTCGAACCTCTCAGGGGAAACGTTGAAACAAGGCTAAAGAAATTAAGGGATGGGCAGTTCGACGCAATAATCCTTTCTTCAAGCGGCCTTATCAGGCTCGGGCTTTCGCAAAATATCGATGCCTATTTAAACCCTCTTTCTTTTATTCCCCAATGCGGACAGGGTGTCATAGCCATCGAATATAAAAAATCCCGTCACGACCTGGATGAAATTTTATTCCCGTTAAACGACAGGGATACCATGGTTTGCGTCTTTGCTGAGAGAGAGTGCATTAAAGCCCTGGATTGCGGTTGCGCGTCTCCCGTTGGAGCCTACGCTCATATAAAGGGCGACGGAAGGCTTAATTTAAGGTGTTTTGTTTCAAATAATAAAGGCGAGTTCCTGGAAGAAGAGCTTGAGGGGAAAACGGAGGATTTTAAAGAGATTGGAAAATTTCTTGCCCTGAGCCTTATTGAAAAAGGAGCTCTCGGGATTCTTTCAAAAAATTATTCTTAATACTCAATATAAAAAGAAATAAAAGGCTAACATGGCGAATAAAGCGGACAGATCCGAAAAAGGAATGGTATATCTTACCGGTGCCGGGCCCGGAGACCCGGAGCTGCTTACCCTTAAGGCGAAAAGAGTACTTGGCGAAGCAGACGTAATAATTTATGACAGCCTGATCTTCGAGGAAATCATGTCATACGCCAAAAAGGGGGCAGAGGTAATTTATGCCGGAAAACGGTCTTCCGATCATACCCTTCCACAGTATTCCATCAATGAGCTTCTGGCGGAAAAGGCAAAGGAAAATAAAATTGTCGTGCGCCTTAAGGGCGGCGACCCGTACCTGTTCGGAAGAGGCGGGGAAGAGGCCGAAAGGCTCGCAAAAGACAACATCCCCTTCGAGGTAATTCCAGGGATATCATCCTCATTCGCAGTCCCTTCTTACGCGGGAATTCCTCTTACGCACAGGGATTACGCCTCAACCGTTGCCATAGTTACGGGGCACGAGGGAGAACATAAGGACAAAAGCACGATAGACTGGAACAGGCTGGCTGGGGCGGACACCATGGTCGTTTTAATGGGGTATAAAAACCTTGATTCAATTACCGGTAATATCATTAACGCCGGAAAAAGCAAGGACACGCCATGCGCGGTCATCCAGGAGGGAACGACCCTGAACCAGAAGGTAGCCACAGGCACGCTTTCGGATATTAATGAGGCTGTAAAAAAAGAGGGTTTAAAAAGCCCCCTTATTCTAATCGTCGGAAATGTCGTAAAGCTCAGGGGAACCCTTAACTGGTTTGAAAGAAGGCCGTTAAGCGGTTTAAAAGTTATGGTAACGAGGCCCGAATCTCAGGCGGGGACATTGCCCGTACGGCTTAGAAACTTAGGGGCTTTCGTAATAAATCTTCCGCTCATAAAAACTCTAAATAAAAGCCCCGATATAGACGCGGAAAAGATATCAAGGGCCATAAACAATATAGACAAGTATGATTATCTTATTTTTACAAGCGTTAACGGTGTAAGATGTTTCCTTGAAGAAATTTTTTCAATGGGTTCGGACGTTCGCAGCTTTTCTGACAAGAAGATTATCTCCGTGGGGAAGGTCACCTCGCAGGAGCTTAATAAACATGGAATAATCCCCGACCTGGAACCTAATGAATTTTCTCAGGCAGGAATTACAAAAACTCTTAAACAAAAAAAGATCGATTTAAAAAATAAAAGGATTCTTTTCCCCCAGGCCCTTAAAATAAACAGCGAACTCCCCGATTTCCTGGTTTCAAGCGGAGCCAGGGTTGAAAACCTTGCCGTGTACGAAACGGTTAAACCCGAGGAATCCATAGAAAAAATGAAAGAGGTGTTCAGGCCCCTTTTTGGTTCAGATTCCCTCTTCGGTTCAAAGAAAGTTTCCAAAAATATAGGGCTTCCTGAAGATTTCGATTTTAAATCCCTTATCATAACCTTTACAAGCTATTCGACTGTCGAAAATTTTGTTTCTCTGGCGGAGGATATTCAAAAGGGTTTTATTAAATCCATAATAGATTCGGGGGTAAAGTTTGCGAGCATCGGGCAAAAAACCGCCGAATATGCCAGGAACCTTGGAATAAATTGCCATATAATAGCGCGCAATATTTCCATCGACTCGCTCATAGAGGGAATAAAGGAATTTTATAATAGTAATAAATATTAAATAATAACAAATTTAAATTTTCCATGAAAAATGCTATAATGAGTAATAAAAAAAGGAGCACGCATATATTATAATGATTGGAATATCTAAGCTTTATTGCGGGGGGGTTCATGCCTCGGACGCCCTGAGGTACGGACGCCTGTCCAGTAAGCTTCCCTCAAATCTTTTACAATTTTCTGCCGATAAAAAGCCTGTCATAGTATGGAACATGACAAGGACATGCAACTTAAGCTGCGTCCATTGCTATTCCCAGTCCAGAAACGTCCTTTACAATAATGAATTATCCTTGGAAGAAGGAAAGAATTTTATTGACGACGTAGCCGCTTTCGGTTCCCCCGTAATGTTGTTTTCCGGGGGAGAGCCGCTCATGCACCCAAATTTTCTCGACCTCTGTTTTTACGCTAAATCCAAAGGAATGAGGGCGGTTATATCTACCAACGGGACGCTTATAACAAGGGAACTTGCCGTCGAGCTTAAAAAAGTGGGCCTTTCGTATGTGGGTATAAGCCTTGATGGTCTTGAGCCGGTCCATGACAGGTTCAGGGGGAAGAAAGGCGCCTTCAAAAAAGCGATAGAAGGAATAAATTACGCGAAAGAAGCGGGGATTAAGGTAGGTTTAAGGTTTACCATAAACAAGAGAAACGCGGGGGAAATTCCTGGCATTTTCAAGCTTTTAGAGGAAGAAAACATACCCAGGGTTTGTTTTTACCACCTGGTTTATGCAGGCAGGGGAACGAAGCTTATGGACGAGGACCTGTCCCTTTTGGAAACCAGGCAGACCATAGACACCATACTCGAACTTACCAAAGAAGTTTACTCGAGGGATAACCAGAAAGAGGTTCTCACTGTCGATAACCATGCCGACGGGCCATACATATACCTGAAGCTTTTAAAAGAAGGTAAGAAGGAGGAGGCCGAAAACGTTATGAGCCTTCTTAAGATGAACGGAGGAAACAGTTCCGGCGTCGGAATAGGGTGCGTGAGCTGGGACGGAGAGGTTTACGCCGATCAATTCTGGAGGCACTATTCCTTCGGCAATGTTAAGGAAATAAAGTTCAGCGAAATCTGGACGGATACATCCAACGAGTTAATGAAAAAGCTTAAAAATAAAAAGGCTTATGTCAAGGGAAGATGCGTGAAATGCAAATGGCTCGAGGTATGCAACGGCAATTTCCGGGTTCGTTCCGAGGCTAAGGAAGGAGATTTGTGGGCCCCGGATCCGGCATGCTATCTGACGGACGAAGAAATTCACGGTGAAAAATAGGGAAGGAATGGGACATCCAGGGCACATACATATTGGGGGTTCTCCAAAAAAGAATGATTTGAGGCTTGTTTTCTGGGAGCTTACCGCAAGGTGCAATCTTAAATGCATTCACTGCAGGGCGGAAGCCCAGACAGAAAGACAGCAGGATGAATTGACGACCGAAAAGTGTTTTGAGGTTATAGACGACCTGTGCGGGTTCTCAAGCCCTATTCTCATTTTAACCGGAGGCGAGCCGTTATACAGGGATGATGTATTCGATATCGCGAGGTACGCGACGGGAAAAGGGCTGAGGGTTGCCCTTGCTACAAACGGAACCCTTGTCGATGGACAAACTTCTAAAAAAATATTAGAAAGCGGGATTAAGAGGGTTTCCATAAGCCTTGACGGGGCAAATCCTCAAACCCATGATACATTCAGGATGATACCCGGCTCTTTCGAAGGCGCCTGGAGAGGCATAAAAAATCTTCAGAAAGAGGGGGTAGAAGTACAGATAAACACCACCATAGCAAGGCATAATGAGGACGAGATCGGGAATATTCTTGAACTGGCCCTTACAAACAATATAAGGGCGCTTCATATCTTTATGCTTGTTCCCGTTGGTTGCGGCGTCCAGATAGCGGATTCTCAGATGCTTGGCAAGGAGAAATATGAAAATATCCTCTCATGGTTTTATGACAAGACCATGGAGTTAAGAGGGAGGATTGAGCTCAAGGCAACCTGCGCCCCGCATTTTTTCAGAATAATGCATAAAAGAGCAAAGGACGAGGGAATAACTATTACTCCCCAAACTCACGGAATGGCCGCGGTTACCAGGGGTTGCCTTGCGGGAAGCGGGGTCATGTTCATTTCTAGAAAAGGAATAGTCCAGCCATGCGGCTACCTTCCGGTTCAGGCGGGAGACTTGACGAAGGAATCCGCCGGAAAAGTCTGGGAGAGTTCAGAGGTGTTCCTTAACCTCAGGGATACAGGGCTTTTAAAGGGAAAGTGCGGCATATGCGAATATAAAAAGGTTTGCGAGGGGTGCAGGGCAAGGGCGTACTATGAAAAAGGGGATTACATGGAGGAAGAGCCCTACTGCGTTTATGAACCAATAAGAATGGGAAAAACCTCTATCCCTTAATCATTTATTTTTCCAGGTATGGATGGAAAAGCGAACATTCTCCACAGATTTATAGCAAAGGCCATAGATTTGCTTATTTTTGGTTTTTTGAGCGAGATTTTTTATCCGTTTGGGATATTAGCCGGCCTGCTCTACATTTTGATATCAGACGGATTTTTTAACGGCCAAAGCTTAGGCAAAAAACTTATAGGATTAAGGGTTATTGATGTTCCAGGGGGAAACAAAATAGAATTTAAGGAATCGATAATAAGAAACTTCTTGCTTGCGTTAGCGCTTTCATTTTCCCTTATACCCTTTATAGGTTACTTTCTTCTTTTTACCGCGGGGCTTTTTATTTACGGGTTTGAGATATATCTAATCATAAAAAACCCCGAGGGGGACCGCCTGGGAGACAGGTTTGCCTATACAAGGGTGATTGATGTCAAAAAATAGCAAGGAAAAATCCTCGTTAAACATTGATGCAGACCTCTTTCTAATAGACTCAAGTTCATATTTTTACAGGGCATATTACGCCCTGCCCCCGCTCACAAATTCAAAGGGGATGTCCACCGGGGCAAGCCTTGGCTATACAAGGATGCTGATGAAATTGATCCGGCAGGCAGGGATAAAATACGGCGCCTGTCTTTTCGATTCCCACAAGAGCCTCAGAAAAGAATCTTACGCTGAATACAAGGCAAACAGAAAAGGGATGCCGGAGGAGCTTCTCTCCCAGGTGGATTACCTGACCGCCATATCTCACTTCCTTGGTTTTAGCACGTTCAGGCTTGAGGGATACGAGGCGGATGATCTCATTGCCTATATAATTAGGAATGTTTCCGAAAAGGAGTCCGTCAAAACCTGCATAGTGAGCTCCGACAAGGATCTAAAGCAACTGCTTTCCCAAAACGTCCTGATATTCGATGCTTTGAAATCCAGGCTTATCACGGCCGGCGCTTTCGAAAATGAATATGATATAAAGCCCCAGCAATTTTTATGCGTTCTTGCCCTCATGGGGGATGCCTCCGATAACATTCCCGGGGTGAAGGGCGTCGGGGAAAAGACCGCTCTCGACCTTATCCGGAGGTTTAAAACCATTGACGGGATATACGAGGGCATAAACGAGATAAAACAGCCAAAACTTAAGGAACTTCTCTTGAACCACAAGGAAGACGCCTATAAAAGCCTTGGGCTTGCTTCATTTTTTAAGGATGTGGATATAAACGGGGCCTATTTTACCCCGGACATGTTAAAAGCCGAAAAACCCCTTTCATATCATTTTAAACACCTTGAAGATTTTGCCCTCTCGGAGAGAAACGAAGAAGGTCTTTACAGGGTGTTCAAAGAGCTTGAATTCAATTCCCTTTTAAAAGAAATAAATCAGGATCCTCCTCCGGCCGGGATTCCGGCTGTCCATGATGACGTACTTTCAATTTATATAGATCTTGCCGGTAAAAAACCGGGAGAGGAAGAGGATCTGCTAAATTTTTCAGATACGCGGGACTTTCCAATTATCCATATGTACTCAAAAAGAACCGGCCTTATAGTTCAGAACATGAGGGAAATACTCGAAAACAAAGGTGCTTTAAACCTTCTTCGCGATAAAGATGTAAAAAAAGCGGGCCTGTCCCTTGCCGGTATTAAGCGGGTTTTCGAGGAAGCAGGCGTAGAATTTAACGGCATGGATTTTGATTTAGCCATAGCCTCCTATCTTATAAATCCCATAAGGCACAGGCATGGGTTTAGCGATATTGAAGAGGAATTTTCCGGTGAAATTAATTTAAAAATCAAAGAAATGAAATCTGAAAGCGCCTTGCCCCCGGACAATTCGGACATTGCTTTCAAGGTCTTTTTATTATACGAAGTTCTCAAAAGAGAGATCGAAAAGGATAAAAACCTGAATTTTTTGTTCTTTAATGTGGACGTGCCTCTCTCAGAGGTTTTGGCAGATATGGAAAGGATCGGGTTTTTAATTGACAAAGGAAGGCTCATGTCTTTATCGGCGGAACTCGATTTTGAGGCAAAAAAACTTACCAATATTATCCATGAAATAGCAGGGAGGGCCTTTAATGTCAATTCCCCGAAGCAGCTTGCCGGGGTCATGTTTGAGGAGATGAAATTTAAAAGGGTAAAAAAAGAAAGTACCGACATAGACGTACTATCAACGCTTAAATCCGAGTTTGAAGCCCTCTTAAAAACGACGGATGATAAGGAAATTAAAAAGTATCTGCTGTTTCTCGAGAGTCTTATATCATATAGAAACAAGGTTAAGTTAAAAACCTCCTTTACAGATATCCTTCTCAGGGAGGCCGACAATAAGGGAAGGGTTCATACGTCTTTTTCCCAGGTTACGACCTCGACCGGCAGGCTCGCGAGCCAGAACCCGAACCTTCAGAATATCCCTGTTTCAGGGGTTGACGGGCTCAAGATAAGGCAATCTTTTATCTCAAAGGAGGGCTCCCTTTTGCTTTCCGCGGATTATTCCCAGATAGATTTAAGGATCATAGCCTCTATTTCCGGGGATAAAGCTCTCATTAAGAGCTTTCTGGAAAATGAGGATATACACTCCCGCACCGCCTCGGAAATCTTTGGCGTGGGAATTGAAGACGTCGATCCTTCCATGAGGAGAAAGGCAAAGGTAATAAATTTTGGAATAATTTACGGAATGAGCCCTTACGGCCTTTCTAAAGAGCTTGGAATTTCAGCGGAGGAAGGAAAAACTTATATAGACAGATTTTTCCAGAACCATCCTTATATAAAGGAATACATGGATAAGGCCATGAAGGAAGCGAGGGCCTTCGGATACGTAAGGACGGCATTTGGAAGAAAATGCTTTATTCCCTATTTTGCCGAAAGGGCGGCTATTAATGCCCCCATTCAGGGGACCGCGGCCGATATTATAAAAATTGCCATGGTAAATATACACAGGGCCATTAAAAGCGACTCCTCGATGGATGCGGGGGCAAAAATGATCCTTCAGGTTCACGACGAGTTAATATTTGAAGTAAAAGAAGAATTGATACCCCCGCTTAAAGACATCGTTAGAACCCATATGACCGACAAGGCTCTTCTTAAGGATGTTCCCCTCATTATAAATATCGGGACAGGAAAAAACTGGGCCGATGCACACTAGATAATTTTTTCTTATTTTCCTCCTTGACATTTATTTGTTTATGCGATATATAGATAAATAAGATTAAATTTATCTTAATTAAATACGGGGGTCGCATGAAGAATTGTTTAGAAAGCAATTTAAGCGAAATAAAAGAGGTAATTCTGGCAGATTCGGGAAAAAGGTCCTATGATTTTTCATTGAATGATTTGATAAAAATATCCTATCTGATTTTAAAAGAATGTCCTTCAAGCAATCAAATTGCCGAGCCGTTCAAGAGAAAAGCGAAAGAAATGAAGGTTGAGAACAATAAAAACGTGGATAAAGAGGATATCGGGGATATTAATTTTATACCCGGGAGCGGGATTATTGCAAAATATTTAAATTCAAGGATTTTATTTGGAAGCGGCGGTTTTTTGCAAAAAAACGGGGTTGAAATTGACAGTGTTATTAAAAATAAGGCGTTAAAATTTGAAAAAAGCGGCCTTAAAGTCTTTTTTTTAGGAATAGAGAACTATCTTAAGTGCTTTTTTGTTATTGAAGGGGCCGCACAAGAAGCTGTTTTGACGGCATAAACCAACCTTTTTTTGCGGATAGTTTTATTCTTCGTATGTTTAAAGCTCTTAATAAGATGGCGGCCAAGGCTGGGATCGCAACGAAGGGACATACCGCGACCCTTCCGTAAATTTGACATTTTGTAAATCGGGTATATTCTTGAAAATAGAGCCAACCAATTTATTAAGAATGAGCCCCATCAAAATTTTTTCGTTATTAACTATCATATTTTATTCATTTTTTTTAATTTTTCTTTTTTAAGGAGGTGTTTTTATGAATGGTTTGGCTTTATTCTTAGCTAGATTCCAGTTTGGAATCACCGCTTTTTTTCATTTCTTTTTCCCTCCCCTTACAATAGGGCTTGGAACCCTTCTTGTCATTATGGAGGGTATTTATGTTTTCTCGAAGAAAGAAGAGTATCTCAGGATGACCAGGTTTTTCATGAGGCTCTTCGCGATTAATTTTGTGGTCGGCGTGGCCGCGGGAATTGTTTTAGAATTCGAGTTCGGAACGAACTGGTCCCAGTATTCCGCGTACGTGGGCAAGATATTCGGGTCTCCCCTGGCGATTGAAGGCCTGTTTGCTTTTTTTATGGAATCCGTCTTCGTCGGGGTCATGCTCCTCGGATGGAAAAGGCTTTCCACGGGCGCCCACTGGGTTTCGACAATACTGAACGCCCTTGGCTCACCCCTGTCGGCGGTCTGGATACTGGTAGCAAATTCCTGGATGCAGACCCCTGCCGGTTACAGCATAGGCAAAGACGGCATTCCTATTATGACGCATTTCTGGCGCGTCGTTTTCAATCCGTATTTTTTATATGAATTTTTACACGTGGTTATCGGTTCATGGGAGTACGGCGCATTTTTCATGGCCGGGGTTGCGGCCTGGTTTTTAATTAAGAACAACAAAGACATCGTAATGAGAAAGGCCCTGACCATTGCGGTGATAGCCGCTGTCATGGTCGCTGTTGGACAGATTGTTCTTGGTGATTTAAGCGCAAGGGGTGTGGTTCGATACCAGCCTACGAAGCTTGCCATGATGGAGGCGCTGTGGCATTCCCAGAAATACGCGCCGGAGACCCTCGTAGCTTTTCCGAACAATAAAACCCAGTCCAACGGGCCGTCGGTAGGTATTCCCGGCGCCCTGAGCATGCTCTCTTATATGAATCCGTCTGCCAGGGTCATGGGTTTCGACAGCTCGATAAAATATGTAAACCAAAAATACGACTTGAAACTCACGCCTTCCATGTTTCCTCCCGTATGGATAGTATTCTGGTCATTTCACATAATGATGTATCTTGGCTTTTATTTCGCGGTCTTAATGATAATCGCGTTGATTTTCCTTTTTAACGGGAAACTGCTTGAAAGCCGTAAATTACTTAATGTATTGTGGTATTCGGCTTTTCTTCCGCTCCTTGCACTGGAGCTCGGGTGGTTTACGACCGAGATAGGCAGGCAGCCTTTTGCCGTTTACGGGCTTCTCACCACGGCCAATTCGGTTTCTCCCAATGTAAGCGACCTGGAAGTTGTCCTTTCCACGCTAATGTTTATTTTAATTTATATCGCGCTGGCGTGGCTGGCCATTTTCCTTTTTATGAAAGAGATGAGGGAAAGGGTCTCCGGCAAAGATGAAATAAGCGGGGTCATCACTGCCAGAAACGAAGCGGTAACCGGTAAGGAGGTGCAATCATGAGCCTGGATTTAAATATATTGTGGTTTATCCTCGTAGGGGTACTTATATTGGGATGGTCCGTTATGGACGGATTCGACTATGGAGTAGGAGGCCTTCTCGGGTTCATAGCTAAAAACGATTCCGAAAGAAGATATGTAATAAATTCCATCGGTCCGGTCTGGGAAGGCAACCAGGTGTGGCTTGTACTTGGAGGCGGAGCCGTTTTCGCGGCTTTTCCATTAGTGTATGCGTCTGTTTTCAGCGGATTTTACCTTGCCTTTATGCTTGTACTATGGCTAATAATATTCAGGGCTATTTCCTTTGAGTTCAGAAGCAGGGTCTCAAGCACTTCGTGGAGGGGATTCTGGGACGCGTCCATTACCGTTACGGGCCTGGGCCTTTCCCTGCTTTTTGGCGTCGCGCTGGCCAACATAATCATGGGAATACCTTTAAACGCGCAACATGTCGATTATCAGTCCCTTTTTAGCCTTCTGAACATTTTCGCTATCGTAGGAGGGCTTGTTTCGCTTTCAATGTTCATGATGCACGGTAGCGCATACCTGGTAATGAGAGCTGAGGGAGAAATCCAGGAAAGGGCGAGGAGCTTCGCGTTAGCGTTCGGGTACGCTTTTGTTGTATTTACCGTGGTTTTCCTTTTAATTTCTCCTGTTTTCGCTCCAAGGCTGTTAGGCAATAGTTTTGGGATTGCGGGAGACATTGTTCCGGTTATAATGCTTATAGGCGGCGCGGGGGTCATTCTAACCGCGAAATCCAGGAGCGAATTTTTGCCGTTTATTTTTTCCGTAATCGGAATAATAGGAGCGGTCATAAGCATTGCCGCAAGCCTTTTCCCTGATTTAGTTCCATCATCGATAAACCAGGGATACAGCCTTAATATTTACAATGCGGCATCCAATCCGCACACCCTTTTCGTGATGCTTATAGCGGTCCTTTTCGGGCTTCCTCTTGTTCTGATATATTTGTTTTATGCTTATATAAAATTTGGCTTAAAGGTAAAGATGGATGACAGCAGTTATTAGGATTATTACGTTTAACATGTGATTATTACCTTTATTCTCAAAGTGCCCTATAATTAATTAACCCCCCTTAATTTTTATAGGGCATTATTTTAAAAATAAATAAGGACAATATTTGTATTAATTTCATAAATAATTTATAATAATTACAAACGCGGTAAAATAACTGCTAAGCAACATATAAAATAATACGGAGAAAAGAATAATGAAGATTTCAAGGGCGAGCGATTATGCCATAAGGGGGCTTGTGCATATGGCTGAAAAGCCTGAAGGAACGATAAGTTATATAAAGGATATAGCAAAAAAAACCGAGGTCCCCGCCTCTTTTTTATCCAAGATATTTCAGACTCTCTCAAAGGCAGGATTCGTAAACTCTTTTATAGGGACAAAGGGCGGGTTTTCATTGAATATTCCGCCGGAAAAGATTACAATTAAAATGGTTATAGAGGCCGTGGACGGGCCTCTTGCCTTGAACAGGTGCATTGCCAACAAGACCTTTTGCTCGCGCAGTTCGCACTGCGAGGTGCATTTCATGTGGCGCGAAATCCAGAAAATGCTTAGTTCGGCCCTGAGTTCCCGCACGATCGCGGAATTCGCGCAGACAGAATAACTTAAACTTACCCTTAGATTAAGGGATCTTACTTCATGCCCATTGACCGGGGAATTAATTTCGGGATCAATACCGATTCTTTTTTCGAAATCGGCTTTGGGCTTATACGAAGTAAAAACGTCGATCTACTTACTGAAAGGGCCGGATATTACTTCAACCTGTTAAATCGTTATGGAATAGATATAAATAATATTGAAATTAATACCGAGATAGAACAGCTCTCCCCCGGATTTCTGGACAGGGTTATTTTTCCGCTATTCCGTTCATATGGGGTTAAATCCGCCTCGATTCATGCGCCCTACATCCAGCTTAATCCCGCAAGCCCGCTCGAGGGATACAGGAAATTTTCCTCTGACGCGATGATAAAGACAATGAAAGCCGCAGGCGGAATTGACGTAAACAGGTTTGTTATACATCTAACGTCAAGTTTTGAGGATTCGATACCCTCCCTTTCAATACCGGAAGACGACAAAAAAGCCCTCGAAAGGATTGCTGTTTCCCAGGCAAGAAAAAGCCTTGACGAAATACTTAAAAAAACCGGTGTGGAACCTGAAAGGCTCGCACTGGAAAATCTCGAGGTTTTTCCCTTCGAGATGATTTACCCTCTTGTATCGGAATTCGGGATTTCCATATGCTTCGATATGGGACACTGGGGATTAAACGGGTTCGCCCCTCAAGCCTTCATGGAAAGATTTTCTCCCGTTAGCGAGATTCATATACAGGATATGTCGGAGGAAAGGCGGGGCCTTCGGACAACCATAAGAAAGGAGCATCTTCCGCTTGGAACGGGAATATTGAAGGTAGTTGAATTTTTTAACTATCTCGGGGAAAAATTTAATAGCGAAGACCCCCTGTCTTTAATCCTCGAAAACAGGTCGCTTCCGGACCTTGTAAAATCTCTTGATTTCCTTAAAGAAAAAGGATTCCTTTCATAAAATTAAATGGAGAAAGTAATCGGAAAACCGGCGTTTAAGCCCTTGATTCTTTCTTCCGCCGGAATGTTCCTGGACGGATATTCGCTTACGATTATCGCGTTCGCCATAATCCTTATAAACCCATATTTTCATCTTTCCGCTTTAGGATCCGGCCTTGTGATAGGCTCCGTGGTGATAGGAAGCATTTTCGGGGCAATACTTATAGGATACACGGGAGACCTGTTTGGAAGGAGATGGGTATATGTCGCCAATATGGCGGTTTTTGCCGTTTCCGGGTTTATTTCGGCCGTCTCGTTGAATTTCTGGATGCTGTTCGTTTCCCGTTTAATCATGGGTGTCGCGGTGGGAGCGGATTACCCTTTGTCCAATTCGTATATAGCCGAGATTGCGCCGCGCGAGTACCGAGGGAAATACCTTGCGTTTGCCGGCGTCTCGTTCGGGATAGGCTCGCTTTTTTCAGCTTTGGTCTCCGCGGCCCTTTTTCCGTTCGGCCCCGAAATGTGGCGGATTATGCTTGGGATAGGAATAGCCCCCGCATTTATAGTAATGTATTTAAGGACAACCCTCCCCGAATCGCAAATGTGGTTAACCGCGAGGAAAAATAAAGTCCCTGAAGAAAATATAATATCATCGGTGAACAGGATTTATTTTAAGGGGATGTTTTCAAGGGAACACCTTAAAAACACTATGCTTTATTCCATCATCTGGTTTTTATACGATATAGGGGCATACGGCGTCGGGCTTTTGATTCCTATGATTTTTAATCAGACAAAGGCGATATCCAATGTGGAAAATGCTTTAATAACATCGCTTATTCTTTTTGCCGGCCTTTTGAGCTCATGGGGAGGGCTACTGAATATCGATAGAATCGGAAGGAAAGGAATGCAGATTATTGGTCTTGCGGGAATGGGCGCGTCCCTTTTCTTTATTCCGCATTTTTATTTTAATATAGAGGGTATAATTATTTTGATATTTTTTGCAGAGATTTTTAACTCCCTTGCCTCTCTAACCGTGGGTATATTTCCGGCAGAGCTTTCGCACACCTCTTTCAGGTCCTCGGCCTACGGTTTTTCAGCCATGATGGGCAAAATCGGCGCCATATGCGGAGTCTTGCTCATGGCATTTTTTGTAAAGGAAAATAAAAATTACGGGTTTTATATAATGTCGTTAATCCTTTCTATCGGCTTTATCCTGTCTTTTTTCCTTCCCGAGACAAAAGACAGAGTTCTTAATTAAAGATGGAATTTAAAATCCTGTCCCCGTCATTTTTTAAAAGGAAAAATACCGGATTAATAGCAAGGCAGCTGCTCGGAAAAATTTTATGGACGAATATCAGGGGGAAACTGACCGGAGGGATTATTGTCGAAACCGAGGCCTATCTCGGCGTAGAGGACAGGGCGTGCCATGCTTACGGGGGGCTTAAGTCAAAAAGAAACGAAGCGCTTTACATGGAGGGCGGGACGGCTTACGTCCACATTTGCTACGGGATCCATACCATGTTCAATATTTCCACCGGCGTTAAAGGGGTGCCGCATGGGGTCCTTATACGAGGAATAAAGCCGGTTTACGGGACAGAAATTATGGAGAAAAGAAGGGGTACGAAAATACACCTTGCCGTCGGCCCCGGCAATCTCACAAAGGCCTTAGGGATAAAAATGAGACATAATAAAACCAGGTTAAATTCTTTAAAAAATCATGGCCCGGAAATATTTATTACTTACGGTGGATTTAGGGTTTGCTATGAAAATATAATTATAACCCCAAGGGTCGGGATAGGCTATGCCGGGGAGTGGGCAAAAAAGCCATTGCGGTTTATGCTCAAAACCTAAAATTGTAATAATAATTTAACGTAGCTGTAATAAAATTGTAATATTCCTGTGGTAAAATTAATGTATGGGTCAACCTTTTACCGGTAGAAAAAGGGATTGCAAATTCAATATAAAGTTTAATTTCAGAAATCATGACATATTCAAAAGCCGATACCCATATACATACAAGTTACAGCGACGGAAACAACTCCCCCGAAGATATTGTTAGGGCCGCGTCCGGAAAAATGGACGTCATAGCGATAACGGACCACAACAGGATGAAGGGCGCCCTGAAGGCAAGGGATTTCGCCGTTAAAAACCCGCATCTCGGCGTAGAGGTTATAATAGGCGAGGAGATATCCACCAAGAACGGGCATGTCGTTGGCCTTTTCCTCGATAAAAAAATCATTCCTGGAAAAACAGCCCGGGAAACAATAGACGAAATACATGCACAGGGCGGCATCGCGGTGGCCCCCCATCCCCATTACATTTTCTCTTACGTTCAGAAGGGCTATAAGCCAATCAGGAAGCTTTTAAAGGAGCTCGATTTTGATGCCGTTGAGGCTATTAATAATTCAGGCACTTTCTCAATGGTTTATAACGCCATAACCTGCCTTGCAAATGTCTCGATAGGGCTTCCACAGCTCGGGACAAGCGATGCCCATTCCCTGGAGTTTATAGGAAAGGGCTTTACCGGTTTTTTTGGAAAAACCGCGCAGGATTTGAGAAACCAGATGAAAGAAAGAAAGACCACCGCCCATTTCAGTCATTATTCCCTTCCCGAGATGAAGCTCAACATCTTTCAATCCGTGAAATCCCTGTACCTGTATTTTTTCCCCGGGCAAAAGGATATAGCCTGATTTCTGCCATAAATCTAATATTTGTTGAAACGGAAAAATAAAAGTTATACAATAAAAGCAGGGAATAATTTTACCCATATTCAGTTAGTATTATTTATTAAAACAAAAGGGGGTATCTTTTATGAAAAAAGTTTTAATGATGCTGGCAGTTGTGCTGGCGTTTACAGCCTTAAACGCAACCATTAGCTTTGCGGCTTCGGGTGGGTCACTGTTTTCCAGCGAAGGCTGTATCGGTTGCCATACAATAAACGGCACAGGCGGAAGCGTCGGTCCAGACCTTTCTCACGAGGGCGGCAAAAGAAGCCTTGGCTGGATTAAAACGCAGATAAGCGATCCGGCTTCTCATTTCGCGCCCGGTTCCTCGGACGGGAGTTATGCGGCGATAATGCCAGCCACTTCGATGTCCTCAGGAGAACTCAACGCGCTTGCGTCTTACATCGAGTCTTTGAAGTAAACAATATTCATTCCATTTTTTTATGAATAAAAAGGAACGGAAATAAATTCCGTTCCTTTTTTATTTCCGTCCTTTTTTCTTAATTCTCCTTCTACTTCTTTTCTTTATTTAAATAGCGAATCAGGTTTGCCAGGCCCCGGTTTATTTTTGTTAACGTGGTATAATTTAACAATGGAAAATAAATTGGAAAATGAAGCGGATTCTTTTTCCGGCAGGGAAATCTCGATAGGGATAGCCGGAAAAAAGCAAAATATTTACGGCAATCTTAACATCCCAAAAGGCGCGAGAGCCGTGGTTGTATTTGCTCATGGCAGCGGCAGCAGCAGGTTCAGCCCAAGAAACCGCTACGTGGCAAATGTATTGAATAAAAATGGCCTTGGAACGCTCCTTTTCGACCTTCTTACGGAAGAGGAAGAGAAGATAGATGCCTATAGCGCCGAGTATCGTTTTAACATAGGGCTTCTTTCGGCGAGGCTCGTCATCGTAACGGACTGGCTCGTTAAAAATCCTTCCGCTAAAGACATGAAGATAGGTTACTTCGGCTCAAGCACGGGCGCCGCCGCGGCCCTTGAGGCGGCTGCCGAACAACCCGGGAGGATATACGCGGTTGTCTCAAGGGGAGGCCGCCCCGATCTTGCGATGGAAAGCCTGCCTGCCGTCAAGGCTCCGACCCTTTTAATTGTGGGGGGCGAGGATTTCCAGGTTATAGAAATGAACGAGGCCGCCTTCAAGAACCTCTCGGCCAAAAAAAAGCTCGAAATCGTGCCCGGCGCCACCCACTTATTCGAAGAACCCGGGGCGCTCAAAAAAGTTGCCTCTCTCGCCGCAAGCTGGTTTATAAAAAATTTGCCTCCCAGTGAAAATGCGAAATAAAAAATAAACAGTAAAAAAGGCCGGATTTATGACACCCCCCAAAAAATAATTTGACGTATATCTTTAAATATAATATTAATTCAATATAGTTGTTTTAATAAATAAATAATTAGCGCTCTAAACCGTACCGAGATCGG
>JAKAPT010000043.1 GCA_021806885.1 bacterium
AAGAAATTCAGATATTCCCTGTAACCTACGTTTATTCCATTGATCCTGTATTCGGCTTCTTTATTTCTAAAATGCCTTCTGTCAACGGTTAACTCGGAAAAATCTTTATATTTGAAGTCCGGATGTTCTGAATTAACAAGAACACCCCGGCAAAGGGCAACCGAAGACTCGTTACCGGAATCGGATCCGTTAAATATCAAGTCGCTCATATTCTTTAGCCTGAGCTCTTTCAAATTCTGCTCGCCAAGAATGAACCTTATGGCATCGACTATGTTGGTTTTCCCGCATCCATTGGGTCCAACTATGATATTTATTCCCGGGTCAAACGGAATTCTTATCTTTTCCTTGAAGGTTTTAAATCCAAAAAGCTCGATGTATTTAAGACGCATAGCCCGATGAAAAAAAGCACGCAATATTTGAAGCGAAATATATAGAGGCGGTAAAGGTACTCATAATAAAATTCGAAAGTTTAATGCCTAAGATACCATATTTTTCAGATAGTTTCAATTCCCCGGGGGAAAAATCTCCTTCAGGTCCTATAAATAATCCTATATCTTTCACCTTCCGCTTATGGTCTAACCCTCCAAGGAACTCCTTAAGATAAACCCGAGCGCCTGGAGACGCCAACAACTTTATATCGTAACCCCCTGCCACTTTGAAAGAATCCTCCAGGCTTTGCGGCATCTCTACCTTTGCCTGATAATTCCTTCCTGAAAGAATACAGGATTCCTTGGAGATTTTATCCCATTTTATCATCTTTGCAGCAAGCCCTGCTCCGTCCTTTAAAGCAAGAGACCTACTGGTTGTAACAGGATGAATGGATGCTATTTCCAGTTCGGATACCCTTGAAATTAGCCTGTCCATAAGGTGGGACGCAATAAAGGGCAAAAAAAGATGTATTTTCAACGCCCCTTTTGCATGGAACTCTTTAGAAAAAATCTTTAAGCGGGAGTATTTCTTTGAAATTTCAAGAATGACGGAATGGTAAATGTTTCCCCTGCAGTCATATAACCTGATTTCGTCCCCCGACTTTTTCCGGAAGGCCTTCAGGTGTCCTGTAATTGACGCAATTTCTATTTCTTTGTCTGCGTGTTCGTCCAGATTAAGATTATTTTCAATATAAAACCTGTCGTGCATCTTCTTCCTATCGTTCCACAAATTCTAAAATCCTTTCGGATGCGATGAATGCCATTTCCACGCGGATGAGATAATGTCATCTATACTGTATTTTAACTGAAACCCTAATTCATTTTTTATCTTTTCATAGCTTGCCACAAGGACAGGGGGGTCCCCCATTCTCCTGTCCGTAATTTCGGTTTTAATTTCTTTTCCGGTTATTTCAATTATTTTTTTTATAATCTCCATTACCGAGAAACCTGTTCCGTCGCCAAGATTATAAACTCCCGAACGGGTTTCCCCGCTTTCCAATAAAAATTTCATGGTCATAACATGGGCCTCCGAAAGGTCCATGACATGGATATAGTCCCTTATCGGAGTTCCGTCTATCGTGGGATAGTCGTTCCCAAAAACAGTTGCCTTACCTTCTCCGTTAGCAAGGGATCTGAGAACGGACGGGATAAGGTGGGTTTCAGGGTTATGGTCTTCCCCTATTATTCCTGTTGGGTGGGCTCCGGCAGCATTAAAATATCTGAGGGAAATATAATTAAATTTATAAGCGCCTTTCATATATTCAAGTAATTTTTCTACCGAGAGTTTAGTGGCTCCATACGGATTTATAGGATTAAGCGGCGCCGTTTCTTTTATTGGAACACTTTCCGGAATGCCATAAACTGCCGCCGATGAGGAAAAAACAAAGTTACCTAT
Organism: bacterium; assembly: GCA_021806885.1. Taxonomy (GTDB): domain Bacteria; phylum SZUA-79; class SZUA-79; order Acidulodesulfobacterales; family Acidulodesulfobacteraceae; genus JAKAPT01. Next base: position 1,825 of record JAKAPT010000043.1, read on the forward strand.
GCCATGATTTTTTAAAAAATTAAGGAATATGACGGTTTTGGCAATATTGTTAAAATAATATTTAACCGGATCCGTGACCGATTCTCCGACAAGGCTGTAAGCCGCGAAATGAATAACCCCTTTAATATCATGCTGTTTTATTATCTTATCAAGAAGAGCAATGTCCGAAAAATCCCCCCGGTAGAATCTAACCTGCCTGCCCGTGAAATTTTGGGTTTTTATCTCGGATACAGCCTCCTTATGACCGCTGTATAAATCGTCGATTACGACAGTGTCAAAACCGTTCTCGATGAGCGATACTATTGTATGGGAGCCAATATATCCGGCTCCGCCAGTAACCAGTATTTCCAAAGGTTCCTCTCCGGGGAAATAAGATTATTTTTGACCGTTAAGCCTGTCAGGGAAGGCTATTCCGGCAGACAAAACAATCTGTATCCCCTTCTCGATACTTATATTAGGGTCAATTATATCATCTTTTCCCGCTATGATATTCATTCCAAGATAGAGATGATTGGTTGGAATATATACTACATAGTAATCTCCGGTGTTTTCCCCTTTTAATGCCGTATTGGATGTCAAAAATCCATAAAAATACTTATTTCCCTGATGCCTCACAAGAACAAATTTTTTAAAAGACTGTTTACCCGGGGAAAATATCTCCATAACCTGTTTTGTAGATTTATAGAGAAGGTTTATTATGGGAATCTTGAGCATTACTGTTTCATAAAACCTTATAATCCCTCTTCCCACCCAGTTAGTAACCAGAAAACCCGCCCCAAGGATAAATATAAATAAAATAACTAAACCGGCGTCAGGAATATATATTCCTATAAATTTTTTAAGAAAAAGGGAAAATGGATTAAATATTTTGTTTATTTCCTTCAAAAGCCAGACGATGACGAAAATGGAAATGGCGCCAGGGATTACAACGGTAAGGCCGGCTATAAAACGGCTTTTAACTTTACTGAGAAAGCTTTTTTCCATCGTGGATTCAGGGATTTTTATTATTTTTAAAAAACCTAATAAAATTATATATTAAAAATGGGGTTTTTTAAACAAAAAGGGTTACCTTATAAAATATCCTATATCATTACAGTATTTTTTAAGTGCATCTTTCCAGTGTCTTAGAGATATGCTGAAATCTTCCTTTATTTTCGAATTATCCAGAATACTGTTATGGGGCCTTTTCGCGGGCCTGTTTAATTTATCTGAAGAAATTGGAATTATTTCCGTATTTGTCCTTTTAAAAACCTTGATTATCTCAATAGCAAATTCATACCAGGAGGTATGTCCGCCATTCGTAAGATGATATGTCTCATTTTTGGAATTATCCTTCATGATAATTTCTGATAGCGCGTAGGCAAGGTCTTTAGTATAGGTGGGGGTGATAAACTGGTCGTTCACCACCTCTATTTTCTTCCTGCTGTCGGCCAATTTTAATATTGTATTGACAAAATTATTACCATTTTTTCCATAAAGTCCTCCGGTTCTTATAATTAGATAACTCGCCCCAGAGTTTTTTATGGCCTCCTCCCCTTTTAGCTTCGATAATCCGTATTCGTTTAACGGATTTTTTTCGTCATCCTCGGTGTAGGGGGTCTTTTTCTTCCCGTCAAACACGTAATCCGTGCTTATATGGATAAGCCTCGAGCCTGTGCTTATGGCAGCCTCGGCAAGGTTTTTCGCCCCTGTATTGTTTACGGCGTCTGTCTTTACCTTCTCGGTTTCTGCGAGGTCAACCCGGGTATAAGCCGCACAGTTTATGATGTAATCGGGGTTAAAAGCCTTAATACCGGTCTCTACCTGGGAAGCTACGGTAATATCCATATTCTTGGAATTAAAATTCCTTACCTGAAAATTTGCTCCCTTCAGAACCGCCCCGACATCAATTCCCAACATCCCTGTTGAACCCGCAAGAGCTATTTTTAACATAAATTTAGAACCTCACCTGCCCTCATACATCTGTTTATAATATTTTTTATACTCCCCTGAAAGTATTTCTTGCCACCATTTTACATTATTCCCGTACCACTCCATTGTAATGTCGAGCCCGCGGTCAAGGCTGTATTCCTGGGAAAAACCAAGATCTTTTTTTGCTTTAGAGAAATCCATAGCGTATCTACGGTCGTGCCCTGGCCTGTCCTTGACGTATTTAATCAATGAAACAGGCTTTCCTAATTTATTGAGTATATGTGTAATTATATCAATATTTTTCATTTCGGAATTTCCCCCAAAATTATATATCTCCCCAGGCTTTCCGTTTTCAAGCATTGATAGAACGCCTCTTACATGGTCAGACACATATATCCAGTCCCTCACGTTTTTGCCATCGCCGTACAGGGGAATTTCCTTATTATTTAAGGCATTAATTATAACCAGGGGTATTAATTTTTCGGGAAACTGGTATGGGCCGTAATTATTAGAACACCTTGATATCAAAACGGGCAACCCGTACGTATGGAAAAAGGACATGGCAATAAGGTCCGCGGAGGCCTTAGAGGCGGAATAGGGACTCCTCGGGGAAAGAGGAGTGACTTCGCAAAACATACCTTCATCCCCTAAAGAGCCGTAAACCTCGTCAGTGGAAATCTGCACGAACCTTTTTACGCCTTTTTCGAGAGATAGTTCAAGGAGGTTAAATGTCCCCTCAATATTTGTCTTAATAAATATATCAGGCTTAAGGATAGACCTGTCCACATGGGATTCCGCTGCAAAATTAACGACATAATCTATTTTATTATCTTCAAAAACCTTGATCAGGCCGGTTTTATCGGCTATATCGAGCCTGTGAAACTTGTAATTAGGCGCGCCTTCCGGAATGTTTTTCGGATTCGCGGCATAGGTAACGCTGTCCACATTAATAATCATGTAATCCCTTCTGGCCTCAAGGACATGACTAATAAAATTTGTTCCTATGAAGCCAAGGCCGCCGGTAACAAGACATATTTTCATTTTATAAATCCCCTTGAAAGTTAATAACTCACCTGTGAGGGCATAGCGGGCATGGGAATACCGGCATTAGTTGGACCCTGTGATAATAAATTTCCGAACCCGTATGTTCCCAACCCCTTTAATATTATACCGAAAGAAAACGCCCACTGGTGAAAATACGGCAGATTCATATAATTCAGGATAAATCCAATACAGCCGGTCTGGAAAAGGGCCCCGATTGAATTGGAAATATCCTGATGAGTCGTGAGGTCAATGTTTTCAGTGGTGTTTATGCTAAAACCGTCTATTATTCTTAAATTAGCGGAAATACTCGCGAAAGAAAGGGTATTGAGGGTCGTGATAGGCGACGTGGACTGCGGAAATAAATTTATATTTGTGGAATTGAACATGTTAAGGGCGGTAAGATAACCCTGAATATCATTAATCTCCGTATATCCCAGACTGAATGAATCCCCTCTTGAATCAATTAGTTCGGAGCCGACATTATAGTTGTGAAAGATATAATTATAATCATCATAACTTCCGCTTCCAAAAAAATACAAGCTTGAAACCGGATGAACCTTTGCCCTGATAATGATGTCCGAATTAACATTATCATAGTTAAAATAGTTTATGGGGTTAATAAAATTACCGGAAATAGAATGGTATTGATAAGCGCTAATCCTGAGTAAATTATTGATACTATCATCCTCATAGCCTTCAAGATTAAATTTCAATCCATATTTAAACGCGCTTTCCTCCGGGATAAAATCCGTCTGGTCGATAAGGGGAAGGCCGGATTGGTTAACAGGCCTTATAATATTATAATTCACAAACGGGGTAATAAAAGCAAGATATCCTTTATCATTTTTTGAGGAGGACGGAAAATCCTTATAAAAGGTTGCATTGGCGCTTATCTTCCCGTAATAGATTTCCCTGTTTTTATTGCCTTCAGCGCCTCCCGTAATACCGTTGGAAATATCGTAATACCCGGTATATCTGAACCCGGCGGAGGGCGTAATATGTATTCCGTTAAGCAAATTCAGCGGCATGTAGAAATCAGGGAATACATCGAGCCTGTTATCGTTAAGATATGCGGGGCTTCTAAATATATCGAAAGATGAGTTAAGATCTAAATATAGCGGGTTGTCCAAGAAACTCACGAGTTTTGTCGAACCCGAAAAAGTTAGGGATGGATATTCATCCACCGTTGTATAATTGGGGAAGAAAAGATTGTCCAGCCTCAAAAAATTAATTCTTGCCGAAAATCCGTCAAAATCATCCGTCGCAGAAAAGTTAGAAGAAAGCCTATTTTTCGTCATCTGGTAGACGCTTGTCGAGAAATCGTAATAAAAAGAATTATCAGAAGGGACATTTATATTTGTTTTAAGGCTTAGATTGCCAAAAAAATCAATATTATGAGAAAAAAGTAAGTATCTCGTAGAGTCAGGGGACAAGGAAAGGCTCTTGGAATCCATTTTTTCGTGCATATAGAATCCATATATGGAACCGTGGGAATAGGTATTAAGGCTGTATCTATACTTTAAAGAATTCCCTATGCCCAAAAAACTATAATAATTCAGGTAATATGTTAGATCCTGGGAATCCCCCAGGTCAAAATAATATCCATCCCCCACCTGAAACCCCAAAAGAGAACTGTACCCGGCGGAGGGGATAAGAAGACCGGAGGACTTTTTTGTTTTAATAGGAACAATCATTACGGGTAAATAGAAAACAGGCACGCCATGAATGTAAAAAAGAGAATTATACATATAGGCATATTCCCCGACATAAATATCAGAGAAATTGGAATATAATTCCCATGAAGGCGGCTTTCTTTTGCATGAGGTTATATACCCTCTTTCAACCTGGTAAAAACCCTTCCCCTCATGACGTATTTTTTTTCCGTAAACATATATGCTTTTGCCGAGGTAATGGATATGCGAATTGTAAATGGTGCCTAATCTAGTCGTGACATAAACCTTTAGTCTTTTAGCTTTTGTCAAAGCGTTCCTGGAATATACCACCACGTTACCGGTCGCAACGCCGAGGCCGGTTTTATAAAAATATACCACCTTATCGGCGGTAAGCTTAAAGTTTTTCCTTGTTATTACAACATTTCCCGTAATTGTATATGTTCCCTTATTTTTATTATATACGATCCTGTTGCCGCGAATATGTATGGGAACATAATTACTTTTTTGTTTTAACGTCTTTGAAACCGGATTGCCCGCGGCATATTGGGGGCCTGAAAAACAATAAGAAATGATAAAAAATAAAAAAAAGGTAAAAGAAAATAAAATTATATTTTTATAAACCTTCATAAAATTGTTTTCTTATTCAGTTTTAATCCTTAATTAATAATTTTTTGAACTCCCCGGCAAGATAGAGAGAACCGCATATTACAATAAGTTCATTATTTTTTTTATTTTGTTCGGCCAGCCTTAAGGCCCGATTTACATTTTCGGATATAAATATTTTTTTAAAATTTCCTGTCTTTTGAGCATAATTTTTTAATATTCCGTTTTTCAACTGCCTTTGGTTATCAATCCCTGGAAAGATAATTGTTCCTCCAAAAACCGAAAGCCTTCTTAGCATTGTCCTGTAATCCTTATCTCTCATTACCGCGAATATAAATATAAAATCCCTTGAAGGGAAAGCCTCTCTCAATGACGACAAAAGAACTTTAATCCCGGCAGAGTTATGGGCACCGTCAACAAGAACTTCCAGCCCCCCATATTTTACCCTTTCAAAGCGCCCTTCGTTTCTAAAACCCGCTATTCCTTTTTTTATTTTTTCCGGATTAATTCTAAAATTCAGGGAATCCCGGTATTTTTGGGCAAGGACTTCTATGGATAATAATGCCAGTTTTAAATTATTTTCCTGGTATTTAGCAAGGCTATCAGCCTTTATTCCTTTTAAAGAAAGTTTCAAACCTCTATATGAATAGACGCCCCTTGTCCCAAATAGCGAAACATTTCTTGCCTCATAAAAAGAATTTCCAAGCGAATCGGCTTTTTCTTTGAATATATCAAGTATATCTTTTCTGGACTCGGCAGTTATAAATACCGATTTTTTTTTTATAATTCCGGCCTTATCAATGGCAATTTTTTTAAGCGAGTTACCAAGGATGTCCCGATGATCAATAGAAACATTGGTTATTATAGACATTAGCGGGGTTTTAATTATATTTGTGGCGTCGAGACTGCCCCCAAGCCCGACTTCTATAACAGCGACATCAACATTGCTGTCAAAAAAATATTTAAAGCAGATTGCGGTTGTAATCTCAAAAAATGTGGGATATCCATATTTTTTGAATATTTTTTGGTTGTTTCTGATTATGGAATCAAAAAACCCATTTATTTCCCTTACCTCAGAGTTTTTTATTTCCCTGCCGTCTATAATTATCCTTTCGCTAAACCTGGCTAAATGGGGAGAGGTATAAATACCGGTCTTTAATCCATGTTCTTTTAAAACAGAGTATATAAACCTGCTTACGGAACCCTTGCCGTTTGTCCCGCCAATATGTATTACTTTAAGAAAATCCTGGGGATTTCCGGCAAGATCAAGAAGTGTTTTTATCCTGTCCAGTCCTTGATTTACAATAAAACCCTTTTTCTTATAAACGAGGTCTATATTATTCATTTATAAGAATAGACAAAAGATCCCTCAGGGTATTTTTAATATCCTTTCTTTCAACTATCATATCGATCATGCCATGTTCAAGAAGGAATTCGGATCTCTGGAAGCCTTCAGGCAGGTTTTGATGGATAGTTTTTTCAATTACCCTTGGACCAGCGAACCCTATTAACGCTTTTGGCTCTGCGATAATTATATCTCCGAGGCTTGCAAAGCTCGCGGATACGCCGCCCATCGTTGGATCGCTCAAAACCGATATATAAGGAAGGGATATTTTTTTATATTCAGAGATCATCGCGACTGTTTCGGCCATTTGCATAAGTGAGAAAATGCCCTCCTGCATTCTCGCCCCGCCTGAGGATGCAAATATTATGACGGGCATCCGCTCCATGGTAGCATATTCGAATGTTTTTGCGACCTTTTCCCCGGCAACCCTGCCCATTGATCCGCCCATAAAATTAAAATCAAAAATCGAACACGCAACCCTTATATTGTCAATCAGCCCCTCTCCGGATATGACCGATTCGACAAGCCCTGTCTTCTCCGAATCCTCCTTTAACCTGTCCTTATATTTCTTTGTGTCAGAGAAACTGAGAATATCTTCGGGAAAAATGTCCTCAAAAAGCCTTTTAAAGCTGCCTTCGTCAAAGATGATACCTGCACGTCTTTGAGCGCTTATTCTAAAATGATAATTGCATTTTGGGCAGACATCCAGATTCCTTTCCAGCTCTTTCTTATATATAATCTCATTACAGCTTATGCATTTTATCCACAAACCCTCTGGGATCGTAAGCTTTCCCTGTTCTTTCTTTCCTTTTTTAGAATTAAATAATAGCATAGATAATTGGTAATTTAAAGTTGCGCAAAAGCCTATAGCTTTTGCGTGAGCTCGCTTTCCGCTTTGCGGAATGGCAAAAGCAAACGCTTTCGCCCGCCGCGTCGGTTCAAAGAACGGAGGATATGCTCCGGGCAAATCCCGAAATATCCCTTAACATTAAACTCTTATCCCTTATATTGTTTTCAATAAATTGAATTATTTTTGAACCTATTATGACCGCATCGGCATATTTTTTTACTTCACTTGCCTGCTCTTTGCCTGAAATGCCGAAACCCACGCCCACAGGAATCCCGCTAATTTTTTTAATCGCCCCCACCTTTTCCGAAACGGTTTCCGAAACGGCCTTTCTTATCCCTGTCACGCCGGTTACGCTAACATAATAAACAAAGCCCCTGGCAAAAGAGAGCACGTACTCCATTCTCTTTCTTCCAGAGGTCGGGGCAAGCAAAAATATCTGGTATATATTTTGTTTTAGGGTATGTTTAGTTAACTCTCCGCTTTCTTCTGGAGGAAGGTCCACAACAAGAACGCCGTCAATCCCTGCTTTCGCGGCGCCAAGCGAGAATCCATGCCCCATGACAAAAACCGGATTGTAATAGGTGAAAAAAATTACCGGAATATCCCTGTATTCTTTAAGCCTTTTAATAAAATCAAACGCATCGTTGATTGATATCCTGTTTTTAATTGCCCTTTCATAGGACCGCTGGATAACCTTTCCGTCGGCCATTGGATCTGAAAAAGGATACCCCAGCTCGATCAAATCGGCCCCATTGTCTATTAAGGTTTTTGCAATTTCAAAAGAGGTTTCAAGGTCGGGATCCCCAATGGAAATAAAAGGAATGAACGCTGTTCGGTTTCTATGCCTTAAACTCTTAAAGGTCCCGTCTATCCTATTCATATTTTTATTTTTTCTCCTGGAGGTAATCCGATACAGTGTGCATGTCCTTGTCTCCCCTTCCGGAAAGATTTATCACGACCGATTTACCTCTTATCTCTTTTTTTATTTTTTCAAGGTAGGCTATGGCGTGCGAGCTTTCAAGGGCGGGAATGATTCCCTCAAGGACGCATAAATTCTGGAAGGCTTCAACGGCTTCCTCGTCCGTTACGCTGTCAAAATTTATTCTTTTTTCATCCGCAAGATAACTGTGTTCAGGCCCGACCCCGGGATAATCAAGCCCAGCCGCAATAGAGTGAGCCTCCTTGATTCTTCCGAATTCATCCTGAAGGAGGTATGTCTTATTACCGTGCAATACCCCTGGTTTTCCTCCAGAAATAGAAGCGGCATGAAAGCCGGTTTTAATTCCGCGTCCTCCTGCCTCTATTCCGTACATCTTCACGTTCTTATATTTTAAAAATGGGTAAAAAAGGCCCATGGCATTACTCCCCCCGCCTATGCAAGCAATCAAGATGTCGGGGAGCTTTTTTGCCTGACTTAATACTTCCCTTCCAATAACGGATTGAAAATCTCTTACCATTTGTGGATATGGATGAGGGCCGGCGACCGTTCCGATCATGTAATACGTGGTTTTAACATTAGTTATCCAGTCCCTTAATGCTTCATTCATCGCGTCCTTGAGTGTCTGTGCCCCGGAGTCAACCGGGTTTACCTTTGCGCCAAGAAGTTCCATCCTGAAAACATTTTGCTTCTGTCTCTCCACGTCCTTTTTGCCCATAAATACCTCACATTCAAGACCGAATAGGGCGCAGACGGTGGCAGTTGCCACCCCGTGCATTCCCGCGCCTGTTTCGGCGATAATCCTTCTTTTTTTCATGTGTATGGCAAGAAGGGCCTGACCGATGGTATTGTTTATTTTATGGGCCCCTGTGTGATTCAGGTCTTCCCTTTTCAGATAAATATCCGATTTATAAACCCTGGAAAGCCTCTCGGCGCGATAAAGCGGGCTGGGCCTTCCCACGTAATTTTTCAGGTAAAAATTGAATTCCTTTAAAAAATCTTTATCCTTTCTGATTTTTTTATAAGATTCTTCGAGTTCGGTTATGGCAGGCATTAATGTTTCAGATATATATCTCCCGCCGTATATCCCGAAGTGCCCCATTTTATCAGGCATTGTCATTTTTCAAAGCCCCCTTAACGTTCTCAAAAAAATTAATTATCTTGTCTTTACTCTTTTTCCCGGGAACCTCCTCCAGCCGGGAAGAAAGATCGAAGCCGTAAGGCATTAAATTTCTTACCGCTGACGATATATTATCCGGGCATATCCCGCCGGCTATTATTATAGAACTTAAATCAAAATTTTTCAAAAGGTCTGCGCATATGGATAGCCCGCTTCCTCCATAAAGCCCCTCAGGGGAATAAGCATCGAGAAAGATCG
>JAKAPT010000005.1 GCA_021806885.1 bacterium
CGATCTGAGCTCCTATTTAGAGATTTTACGGTAAATAATTTTGAAACAAAAGACTTTTTTGAATTTTTTGGAAACCTGGACCCTTCGGTTCCCCATTTTGAAAACATTAATGAAAAAGTTGAAGGTCTTTTGAGAAAGAAGAAAAGGTTAGAAAATATCTATATTCTTGGGCTTGCCGTTTTAATTTTATTTATTGCCGCTTCCTCAAAATATATTCAAAGTAAAATAAATATTAAAAACACCGGGATTGAAAGAGTAAATAAAAAAATATTTATCATCAAAAATAAAATACGCGAATATTATTTAAGAAAAGCTTTACGCGAAAAAATAAACACCAGGAATATAGGAGCAAATCTTAAAAGGATTTTATCAATATTCCCGGATGGAGTAAAAATAGTAAAAATCGAATTATCGAAATCGGACAGTAATTTTATACTATCTGGAAATGCCAGAGTGAAAGGAAATTATAATAAATTTGTTGCCGCTTATAACATGATAATTAAAAATCCTCTTGTCAGGTCTAAAACAATAAGTATTTCATATAATTTGAAAAATTTCGGCAAACCATTTTTGATTTTCTCTTCTGTTATCTCTAAAAATTCGGCCTCTCTCGCTGTCGCAGGTAAAGTCTCCGAGAGTTATTCGGGAAAAAGTCAACCGCTCCGCTCTTCCGGCCGGAGCCTTCCAGGTACAGGCTTAGATGAAAAACAGAATTAAAATTATAATGATATTTATATTAACCGCTTTCTCAGCCTTTCTTTTCTTTTTTCATGAAACAACATTAATAAAAAAATATTTTTACCTCGATAAAATTTGTTTTAAAAAATCTAACGAATTGAAAAAATTAAACCACAAAGTCAATGGTTTTAAGGAATTAGAACCGTTAAAATTACGGTATGGAAACCGCAGGCTTTCAACGAACCTTCTTTCCATCCTTTCCTTTATTGAATATATTAATAAAAAGAAAGGCTTGAATATAGATGTGAAGGTGCTCAGGCCAGGCGTTCCGGTAAGGGTTTCCGGCGCCGGACCGGCATCAAAAAAGCCTGATGCGTTTCCCCGCGCCGGGAAGGAATTGGCCGTTAAGTCGAAAAACTTTAAAAGCATGGGCAATATCTTTGAAATTATAAAAACCCTTCAGGAATTCCCGGTTGAAATTAAAAAAATGATTATAAATCCTGAGGAAAAATATGCCGAAATTAACATTAAATTATTTGCCGTATTTGATAAAATACAAGGTAATAAGCCGGGTATTTCATCCGGTTTAAACTTCCTCAATGATATTTATATTCTACCGGAAGGATTTACAAGGAAATATGATAATTTTTTTGATTTCCCCCGTAATATTTCAATAAATCATTATTTTCCAGGTATGATATATCCTCCTTTTCCGGGCAGGGGATTTTCCATGGTAAATAACGCGGGGTTTGGGCCCTTAACCGGCGAATCAAAGCCCGGCCTTCTTTTTATTTCTTCTTCTTCGAAGGGCGGGACTATTTCAAGAACCGCGATTATTAAAATCAAAGGGAGGAATTATTTCGTCCATGAGGGGGATTTTATAAGCGGGCTGCGCATTTTGAAAATTTCCGCGCATAGTCTTAATTACATAAAGAACGGGGTAACGGGCAGAATTAGTTTCATGGGATTTTAGACGTTTTCACTGTCATAATGTATTTTATTTTTAAGCAGGAGGGAAGGAATGACCCCGAGGAAGCAGATAACCCCCGCAAGGATAAACACCGCGTCGTAGGCCTGGATCAGGGCGAAGCTTTTCACCAGGCCGTTAATCATGCCAAGACCAGGATTTACCCTTGCGGAATTAGTAATGATTCCCTTGTTTGCCCTGAATTGCCCGCTTAGATTAAATATGGATTCCATTTTCCGGAACAAGAAATTCTTATTGTTTATCTTTCCGGCGTACCTTGAAAGGTAATAGGCTTGTTTCGTAGTAAGATAATTGGCGAAAAGCGCAATCCCGAAACCGGCCGAAAGCCTCATTGTTATAGGGAGTAGTCCGGAAGCCTCAGGTATCTGCTCCCTTTTAACGGAATTTAGGCCGCTGCTCATGATGGGAGAATACATCATTCCGAGCCCTATTCCCCTTAAAATTGAAGGAAATATTATATCCCAAAGGCTTGACTGCCTTGATAGATTCCAGTACATAATAAGGGAAATTCCGGTCATGAGCATACCGAAAACAATGAAGTATTTAGGTCCAAACCTGTCGGTTCCTTTTCCGAACAACGGCGCGGATATGGATACCATTATGGCCGCGGGCATCATTATAAGACCTGTCGTGAAAGGAGTATAGTTCATTATATTTTCTAGAAAAACCGGTATTATGAAGAGGGAACCGAACAGAGAAATGGCCCTTATGGCGTTTATGGATGATATAAGCGTGAAATTATAATTTTTAAAGATATTGAAATCTATCAGGGGGTGCCTTATAAACTGTTCAAAAAGAAGGTAAAGGATAAAACCCGCCGCGGCGAGTATTTCAAAGGCGTGGATGTAACTTGACGACCATCCTTTATTTTGCCCTTCGTTAAAAACTATAAGTATGCAGGCCACGGCCATGGAGAAAAATACAAATCCAATAAAGTCGAAGTTTGCTTTAAAGTGCTGCTCATTCCGGTCATTTTCCAGGATTATCCAGATTCCTATAAGGGTAATAATTGCGACCGGGACATTGACGAAAAATATCCATCTCCAGGAGAGATTATCGGTTATCCATCCGCCTATTGTCGGACCTATGGCGGGGGCCACCATTGCGCCAACCCCCCATACCCCCATCGCCTTACCTCTTTCATGGGGCTCGAAAACCTTTCCTAAAAGAGAAAGCCCAAGGGGCGCGATCCCCCCTCCCGATAAGCCCTGGATAACGCGGAAAAATATAAGCATATTTATCGAGGTTGAAAGGCCGCACGCGATGGAGGAGATCGTAAAAAATATTATACTAAGAATAATGGGGATTTTAAGTCCAATTTTTTTTAAAACGAAAGTTATCGGTATTATAATAATGGCGGTCGCGACGTTATACGCGATCATTATCCAATCCACGTCTTCCAGGTTTACCCCCAGCTCCGACATTATCTTAGGTATGGCAATGGTAACGACGCTCATATCGAGCATGACCATGAAAAAAAACGCGACAAGGAGCACGAGGACCCAGTTTTTATATTCTTTTGAATACATCTATAGGCTTTCGGGGATGTTAAAAATATTAAGAACGATTATTTCGAGGTGGGAAACGATAGCTCCATAATATACCGAGTGGTTTTTTCCATGGTTGTCCTCGACATTCCTTTCGGAAATACTATGAGACAGGTCGGATAAAATGTCGCTGCACCGGTTCAAAATTTTATTGAATTCTTCGGGCGGCTCATTTGTCATGGTCAGCTCCTCTAAATCCTTTTTTTGGAAAAAAAGGTCAAGTTTTCTCTTAAAAAGGGTGCTGATAGTAAGTATAAGGTCGGGAATTAAAGCCTGTTTATTATGAGGACGCTTATAAATCTCGTTAATGTTCATCCTTATTAAACCGGTAGATCTGTATATGTTATCCATACACGAAGTAAAGGACATCATTTGAAGGGAATTGTGACCGGATACCCTTTTTTTCTTTCCGGGTAAATTGAAATTAATTATCCCCTGCCCCATGTTTTCATCTATTTCTTTTAATAGGGCAAGGTTTTTAATCTCCGCGGATATTTCCGTTACCTCATTTCTAAATATTTTCCCGAATGAAACATTGTGAAGTTTAAAATTGTTGGAGATAAGTTCATTAAGGGTTTTTTCGAGAGATTGTTCAATTATCCCTGTATAATATGCTATTTTTTCGATCAATATATCGGGTTTTTTTATCATTGTTTTTTAAAATTTCAAATAATTTCATTCTTTTTATGTTAAAATGGGTTTATTATATTTCGTTCAAAATTAAAACAATGTTTAATTTTTTGTGTCCGTAGCTCATCTGGATAGAGTTCAGGACTCCGACTCCTGAGGCAGAGGGTTCGAATCCCTCCGGACACACCAGTTAAAAGCTATATTATACATTATATAATATATATGATATTCCTTATATATAAAATATACCATAGTTAGCCTGACGGATATTTTCGGACAAAATGAGAAAAACTCAAATCAGGATTAATTTTGGTACCGACGGCTTCCGCGGCGTCATCGGGGACAGTTTCACTTTTGACGCGGTTAAGCGCGTCAGCGCGTCCCTTGCCGCCTTTATAAAAGGAAAATCCCCCGCGGGGTCAGGCAATTCATATTCCTCTTCAATCGCGATAGGATACGATACCAGGTTTCTTTCAAAGGAATTTGCCTTGAGTGCCGCGACAGCCATTAATTCAGCCGGCATAAAAGTTATTTTCAGCCGGGATTTTTGCCCCTCTCCCGTGTTATCCTATTTTGTAAAGAAAAATAAATGCGAGGCCGGGGTCATGGTCACCGCGAGCCACAACCCTTTTATGTTTAACGGCATTAAGTTTAAAAGCCCGTATGGCAGCTCCATGCTCCAGAAAGACGTAAGGATTATTGAAAAGATAGCTAACGGTGATTCTCCGCTTTCCGGTGAAGGCAAATCCCGGGATGTTATAAATATTAAAGATTTCAAGAAAGATTACGTAAGGCATTTAATAGATTTTACAGGCCTGGAAAACAAAAAGGGGGCAGCGGGAAGGATTGAGGTTGTTTTCGACCCTATGTTTGGGGCAGGAATAGGATATCTCCCCGCCATTCTGAAAAAGACAGGCATAAGGCATACTTCTATTAATAATAAGTTAAATCCATTGTTTCCTGGAATAAATCCCGAGCCGATAGATATAAATTTATCACGACTAAAATCCATCGTTAAAATGAAAGGAAAAGAGAACAGGTTCGCGGTCGGTTTTGCAATGGACGGGGATGCCGACCGAATCGGGGCCGTTGACTCAAGCGGCAATTTTATGGATTCGCACAAGATATTCTCCATAATCCTTTACTACCTTCTAAAAAGCGGAAAATCCGGAAATGTGGTGAAAACGGTTTCCGTTTCAAATTCAATAAACGATATATGCGAAAGGTTCAACGTAAAACTCTTTGAGGTTCCCATAGGTTTTAAGAATGTGGCCGAGCTTATGATCGGGAATAAAAATAATATCTTGATGGGCGGGGAGGAATCGGGAGGCATAGGCATTGCCTCTCATATGCCCGAAAGGGACGGGATATTAATGTCGCTCATGCTTATAAAAATAATGAAGGAATGGAATAAAAATTTAAGTGAGTTATTGAACGAGGTTTTTGGAAGGCCATATCCATATGTGTACATAAGAAAAGACCTGCATTTAAGCGAAGAAAAAAAAGATATTTTAATAGGAAAATTGAAAAAAAGTGTCTTTAACCTTCCCTTTAAGTCCGAAATTGTTTCCCGGAATTTTATAGACGGATTCAAGTATATATATAAGGACGGTTCCTGGCTTCTCATAAGGCCCTCAGGAACAGAGCCGCTTCTTAGGGTTTATGCCGAGAGTGCCGATAAAAACAAGCCGGAAAAGCTCATCCTCGCGGTTGAGAAAGAACTTGAAACCTGAAAAAGGTTTCCCGAAAAATTTTCTGTTAAAATTGTTTATAAGGTGATATAATCCAAAATGCTTTTTTAGAATTTTCATTTTAAATCCGGGGTAACTTTATGAGCGAGATCGTCGATATAAAAGGCAGGCAGATACTTGATTCAAGGGGAAACCCGACCATCGGGGTAAGGATGACCCTTGAAAGCGGGGTATCGGGCTACGCGTGCGTTCCATCCGGAGCCTCAACCGGTGAATACGAGGCCTATGAAAAACGGGACAACGACGCTTCCCATTATGGCGGCAAATCCGTAAACTCCGCCGTTGAAGGAATAAACGACATTATAGCCAAGTCCCTGAACGGCGTCGAAAGCTCTTCCCAGAGGCTCCTGGACGATATCATGATTAACCTGGACGGCACTCAGAACAAGTCTAATCTTGGGGCAAACGCCATACTCGCCGTTTCCCTTTCCGCGGCGGCGGCGACCGCAAATGAACTGGAAATTCCCCTGTATCGCTACATCGGAGGATTGAATTCCCACGTGCTTCCCGTTCCGATGATGAATATTCTTAACGGCGGAAAGCACGCGAATAATATGCTCGATTTTCAGGAATTCATGATAGTTCCCGCGGGGGCAAAGTCTTTTGAGGAAGCATTAAGGATGGGGGCCGAGGTATACCAGAAATTAAAAAAGGTGCTCGATGATAAAAAAATGCCGACCAGCATAGGGGATGAAGGAGGGTTCGCTCCAAATCTTCAAAATAACATGGCGGCAATTATTTTGATAATGGAAGCGATAGAGAAGGCGAGGTACCAGCCCGGGAAAGATATCTTCATAGCCCTTGACCCTGCCGCCAGCGAGTTTTATTCCAACGGAAAATATGTTCTTAACGAGGCGGGGAAGAAGACCGTTCTGGATTCGGGCGAGATGGCCGAGATGTACGCGGGTTATGTCGAGAGGTTTCCAATTATTTCCATCGAAGACGGCATGGCGCAGGACGATTTCGAAGGCTTTTCCCTGTTGCTGAAAGAGCTTGGGGACAGGGTTCAGATTGTCGGAGACGATTTAACCGTCACGAATTCCAACAGGATAATGAAAGCCATTCTTTCGCATTCGATAAACTCCGTGCTTATAAAGCCAAACCAGATAGGGTCCCTTTCTCAGACGCTCGACGCCATCGAATTAACCCAGAAAAACAATATGAGCGCGGTAATTTCCCACCGTTCGGGAGAAACCGAGGACACCTTTATCGCCGATCTTTCCGTGGCGGTCAATTCGGGCATGATTAAAACGGGCGCCCCTGCAAGGTCGGAAAGGGTGGCAAAATACAACAGGCTCCTCCAGATAGAGGAGGAATTAGGCCCCAATTCTTATTTTCCGGGCCTTAAAGCTTTTAAAGGAGCTGGAAGCCGTTTAAATTAATAAATAAAAACTAAAAATAAGCTGATAAGGAGGAATTATGGCTTTTATTATTACCGATGAATGTATCGCCTGTGGGGTTTGTGTTCCAGAATGTCCTAACAGCGCAATTGCCGAGGGGGATATATATATCATTGACCCCAATCTCTGCACCGAGTGCTATGGGTATTTCGAGACCCAGCAGTGCGCTTCTGTCTGCCCTGTAGATTGCTGTATACCGGATGAAAACCGCAAAGAGAGTAAAGAGGAATTAAAGGCTAAGGCCATAAAGGCCCATCCGGAAAAGAAGGACTGGAAATTTTGAACCGAGCGGCGGGCGTTAGCCCGCCGGGCAATACATTGCCTTTCCGACACGGCGGAAGGCGAGCTCAGCAAAAGCTACAAGCTTTCGCGTAACTAGAAGTTACAAAATTTATTAAGAAAGAACCATTACTATATAATTTCTACCATTGTAGATATGCCGGTAAATAGAGAAAATCTGGATGAAAATTCATATTATTATGAATTAAATGCCCTTAACAAAGGCGAGCCCTGGCGGATGTTCAGGATTATAGGGGAGTTTGTGGACGGGTTTGACGTCCTCCCCTCCATTTGCCCCGCCGTTACTATTTACGGCAGCGCCAGGATTGATGAGAACAGCGATGTTTATCTGAAGACAAGGGAGGTCGCGCGCAAACTTGCGCTGCACGGATTTTCTATTATTTCTGGAGGCGGTCCCGGAGTAATGGAGGCGGCGAACAGGGGTTGCAGGGAGGCGAAGCAGGAAGCCAGTTTAAATGTCAGCTCCGTAGGTCTTAATATCAAGCTCCCCAAAGAACAGGTAATCAACAAATACTCCGACGTTACGCTGGAATTCAGATACTTCTTCGTCCGGAAGGTAATGCTGGTAAGATATGCCTCCGCGTACATTATGATGCCCGGGGGGTATGGAACCCTGGACGAGCTCTTTGAAACGGTGGAATTAATTCAAACGAATAAGACTAAACCGTTTCCGGTTATTCTTGTCGGCTCGGATTACTGGAAAGGGCTGTTGGATTGGCTTAAAAATACCACCCTTAAAAACTCCTATATTTCAAAAAAGGATTTTGATATCATCAGGGTTATAGACGACGTCGATGAAATTGTCAAATATATTATATCTTTTAATTTATAACATAATTTAAAAAAATGATTAGAAACGACAAATGGATTGAGAAAATGGCCAAAGAACACGGCATGATTCACCCCTATGAAAACTCGCAGGTGAGGGAAGGGGTTATATCGTACGGTGTGTCTTCATACGGCTACGACTTGAGGATTTCCAACGAATTCAAGATTTTTACCAATATTAATAATAGCATAGTGGACCCCAAACGGTTCAGCGCCGGTTCATTTGTCGACCTCGTGGCCGAAGAATGTATTATTCCTCCAAATTCCTTTGCCCTTGGCAGGTCTGTGGAATACTTCAAGATCCCCAGGAACGTCGTAACCATATGCGTCGGGAAATCCACCTACGCCAGGTGCGGTATCGTCGTCAATGTTACTCCGTTCGAGCCGGAATGGGAGGGCTTCGTAACCCTTGAAATCTCCAATACCACCCCTCTCCCCGCGAAGATTTATGCCAATGAGGGCATAGCCCAGGTTCTTTTTTTTGAGGGAGAAGAACCAAGGATTTCATACAAGGATAAAAAAGGCAAATACCAGGCGCAGACTGGTATTACCCTACCCCGCCTTTAAAGACAGCTTTATAGTTTTCCTTTCGCATGGATATAATCCAGATAGAAAATTTATCCAAAAAATTTGACGGGTTTGCCGCTCTTAATAATGTCTCTTTCAATATAACCCGGGGAGATTTTTTCGGCCTTATCGGCCCGAACGGTGCCGGCAAAACAACGCTTTTAAGGATTTTATACAGCATGGTTGTTCCCTCGTCCGGAAATATCCGTATTAAAGGCCTTGACCTGAGAAAAGATTATAAGAAAATCAAATATATTCTTGGCATTGTTCCGCAGGACGATAATCTTGACGCGGATCTCAGCGTTTTAGATAATTTAACCATTTATTCCATGTATTTTGGACTTTCGAAAAAAGAATCATTGAAAAGGTCCGAGGAGCTTTTAGGTTTTTTTGACCTTTCTGACAGGAGAAATTCCAAGGTTATGGATTTATCGGGGGGCCTGAGAAGACGCCTTATGATAGCCAGGGCTTTGATAAATAACCCGGAGATTATTATGCTCGATGAGCCAACTTCGGGCCTCGACCCCGAATACAGGCATAATATATGGAATAAGCTTGTTTTGTTGAACAAGGAAGGATCCACAATCCTCATGTCCACTCATTATATGGAAGAAGCAGAGAGGCTGTTTAAAAATATGGTAATATTAAATCACGGCGAAATTGTGGTCAGAGGCAAAACTGAAGATATTACGAGAAATAAGAAATCCCTTGAGGAAATCTTTCTTGACATCGCAAGGAAATAGATGAAATTTATTGAAAAAATCAAGGATATAAACCACAACCTGTCCCTTAGGGCTCTTGCCGTTCTTTACAGGAATTTCCTTGCCTGGCTCAAGATCTATAAGCCAAGCATAATCGGAGACGTCCTTGAGCCGCTCCTTTTCCTTGCCGCCCTGGGTCTGGGGGTAGGGAAGTTTATCCATAATATAGACGGAATTTCATATATAGAATTCATAGTCCCGGGAATAATAGCCTCTTCATCCATGTACGCCGCGGCTTTTGAATCCACCTTCGGTTCTTACACGAGGATGGTGACATACAGGACCTTCGAAGCAATACTTCTTACCCCGGTTACGGTGGAAGAAATAGTTCTCGGAGAAATCTTCTGGGGGACATCAAAGGCATTCATGAGCGGTATCGCGGTCCTTATAGTAGGCCTCGTGTTCGGGTGGATAATTTCTCCGCTTGCCTTATTTATCCCCGTGTTTATATTGCTTAACGGGGCCATTTTTTCATCTCTTTCGCTTCTAATAACCTCGTTTTCCCCTTCTTATGATTTTTTTTCCTATTACTTTACGATTGCCATATCAACGATGTTTCTTTTCTCGGGCGTTTTTTACCCGGTCTCTTCCCTGCCGCATATTCTAAGCTATTTTGTCTTCGTAATGCCGCTTTATTACTCCGTGCACGTAATGAGGCTCCTTGACCTGGGAATCCTTTCCCCCGCTATTTTTTATTATTTCATAATATTATCATTCATTTCTATCATACTGTTTTATCTCACGGCATTTTTTATTAGAAAAAGGGTTATAAAATAAATTTCTAAAAAATTTTACAAAACAGTTGACACCGGCAAAATATAAGTGTATTATTTAAAAAGTTAGCACTTGGGCTCTTAGAGTGCTAATATTTTTTATAAATTAAAAAATATTAATAATAAGGAGAGGTTATCTATGAAAGTCAGGCCGTTGCAGGACAGAATTCTAGTTGAAAGGCTTCAGGAAGAAGAAAAAACCAAGGGAGGGATAATTATCCCCGATTCCGCGAAGGAAAAACCGATGCAGGGAAAGGTCGTAGCCGCCGGAAGCGGAAGGCTCACGGAAGATGGAAAGAAAATCCCCATGGATGTTAAAGTAGGGGATATTGTTTTATTTGCCAAATATTCCGGAAATGACGTTAAAATCGACAACAAGGAATATCTTATTATGAAGGAAGACGATGTTTTGGCAATAGTGGAAAGTAAATAAAACTTTTAAAAATTAAATCTGGAGGGATAAGATAATTATGGCAAAGGAAATTAAATTTTCGTCCGAAGCAAGATCGGAAATTCTTCAAGGCGTCAATGTTCTTGCGGATGCCGTTAAGGTAACGCTGGGTCCAAAAGGCAGGAATGTCGTTATCGAGAAGTCTTTTGGTTCCCCAACCATTACAAAGGATGGGGTAACGGTTGCAAAGGAGATCGAGCTCGCCAATAAGTTTCAGAATATGGGCGCTCAGATGGTTAAAGAGGTGGCCTCAAAAACATCGGATACCGCCGGTGACGGAACGACTACCGCGACTGTTTTAGCGCAGGCTATTTACAGGGAAGGGGTGAAACTGGTAACGGCCGGGGCAAGCCCCATTTCCGTTAAAAGGGGTATAGACAAGGCTGTGGAAACGATAGTTAAGGAACTCAAGGGAATTTCAAAGCCGATCCAGGACCAGAAGGAAATCGCCCAGGTCGGAACAATATCCGCCAATAACGATGAAACAATCGGAAATATAATCGCGGAGGCAATGGACAAGGTCGGAAAAGAAGGTGTTATTACCGTAGAAGAGGCAAAAAGCATGGAAACGACCCTCGAAGTCGTTGAGGGAATGCAGTTTGACAGGGGATATTTATCTCCTTATTTTGTTACCGATTCCGAAAGAATGGAGTGCGTCCTCGAAGATCCGTTTGTCCTTATTAACGAGAAAAAGATTTCCGCGATGAAGGACCTTCTTCCCATACTTGAACAGATCGCGAAATCTGGACGCCCTTTTATTATCATAGCCGAAGAGGTCGAGGGTGAGGCCCTTGCGACCCTGGTAGTCAACAAGCTAAGGGGCACCCTGAATTGTTGCGCCGTAAAGGCCCCGGGCTTTGGGGACAGGAGGAAGGCGATGCTCGAGGATATAGCCGTATTAACCGGCGGGCATGTCATCTCCGAGGATATAGGCATTAAACTTGAATCCATAACGCTGAAAGACCTTGGGCGCGCCAAAAGGATTACCGTGGATAAGGACAACACGACTGTTATCGACGGCGCCGGTTCAAAGGCCGACATAGAAAAAAGGGTAAAACAGATAAGGGCGCAGGTTGAAGAATCCACCTCCGATTACGATAAGGAAAAATTACAGGAAAGGCTTGCGAAACTCATCGGAGGAGTTGCCGTTATAAACGTTGGCGCCGCGACCGAAACCGAAATGAAAGAGAAAAAGGCAAGAGTCGAGGATGCCCTTCACGCTACAAGGGCCGCAGTTGAAGAAGGCATAGTCCCGGGCGGCGGTATAGCCCTCTTAAGAGCCTCAAAAGCTATAGAAAAATTAAAAGGCCTTAATCATGACGAGGATGCCGGAATTAAGATTATTAAAAGGGCCATCCAGGAGCCGCTAAGGATGATTTCCGAAAATGCAGGCGTAGAAGGTTCGATTGTAATCGAAAAGGTGCTTAACAATGAAGGGGCCTTCGGTTATAATGCCGCCTCGGACAAATATGAAGACCTTATAAAGGCCGGAATAATAGATCCCACGAAAGTCGAAAGAACCGCGCTTCAGAACGCGGCAAGCGTCGCATCCCTTATGCTTACTACAGAAGCGATGATCGCCGAAAAGCCTGAAGAGAAAGGCGCTGGAATGCCCGGCGGAATGCCCGGCGCTGGAATGCCCGGCGGCGGAATGGGCGGAATGTATTAATCCATCCTTTAAAAAGTAACGAGTGAAATAAAATGCCGGTTTTGCTGGATGAAAAATAGTTCAGCAACCGGCATTTTTGTTAATTGGCGTTGAACTTCGTTTTGCCCGCGACCCGGTTTGATTTTTGGCCGGAAATAGTTTAAAATTCTAATGTTAAAGGAATTTTTTATAATATCGAAGAATTGAATAATATATGAAAAATAATCTGTCTTTAGGGCTCGACATCGGCTCCACCACCGTCAAATATGCCATTCTTGACCGTGATTTTAACGTTATAGAGAAAAATTATGTAAGGTCTAACGGAGAATCCATAAAGACCGTATATAATGTCCTTGAAGATATCTTCAGCAGGTACAAGGAAGATTCGTTCCGCTCCATAGGAGCTACAGGATCAGGCTCAAAAACCGTGGGAGAGGTCCTGGGGATTCCAAACATTAACGAGCTTGTCGCCCAGGCTGAAGCGGTAAAATACCTCTATCCAGGGGCAAGAACGATAATAGAAATGGGCGGGCAGGATTCCAAATTTCTTATCCTTAATAAAAACAGGGAAACAGGGGAATTTTTTCTTGAGGATTTCGGCCTTAACGATTTATGCGCCGCGGGCACGGGTTCTTTTCTTGATCAGCAGGCTGAAAGGCTCAATATTAATATCGAGGAAGAATTCGGCCGACTCGCGCTCGAGTCGAAGAACCCATCGAAGATAGCTGGGAGATGCACCGTGTTCGCGAAGTCCGACATGATACACCTCCAGCAGGTGTCCACCCCTATACCTGATATCGTGGCAGGTTTATGCTACGCTGTCGCTAGAACGTTTATCGGTACGATAGCCAGGGGGAAAAAGTTTGAAAAGCCCATAATTTTTCAGGGCGGAGTGGCATTTAACATGGGCATGGTGAGGGCATTTGAAGACATCCTCGGTTTAAAAAAAGGGGAGCTTATCATTCCTGAACACCATACGGTTATGTCCGCGATAGGCATAGGCATAATTTCCAGGAGAGAGAAGAAATTTACATTCTACGGCCTGGGCGCCCTTAAGGATTTCATAGAAAGAAATAAACAGACAGGCAGGTACAAAGAAAGGCTTTTGGATTCCAATAACCTCTCCGGAGGAAATGCCGATTTTGACGAAATTAAATCCTTAAAGAGATATGCCGGTCAGAGCGTGCCTGTTTATATCGGGGTTGATACCGGCTCTGTTTCCACGAACGTCGTTCTCCTCGACAAGGACAGGAACCTTTTAATAAAAAAATATAAAAAGACCAACGGAAGGTCGATAGAAGTGGTAAGGGATACCCTGTTAGAGATACACCTTACGCTTAAAAATTTAAATATTAATCCAGAGGTAATGGGGGTTTCGACCACAGGGTCCGGGAGGTATTTGATAGCGGATTACATAGGGGCCGATATCGTAAAAAACGAAATCACCGCGCAGGCGACCGCTTCCGTTTTTATTGATGAAAGCGTAGACACGGTTTTCGAGATAGGCGGACAGGACTCAAAGTATATAAGGGTTAAAAACGGCGTAGTAGTGGATTTCGAGATGAACAAGGCCTGCGCCGCGGGAACAGGTTCATTTCTCGAGGAGCAGGCCCAGAAACTCGACATTGAAATCGTTGAAGATTTCTCAAGGAGGGCCTTTAGCGCCAGCGCTTCCTGCAGCCTTGGGGACAGGTGCACGGTTTTTATGGAGTCGGACCTTGTTTCGCATCAGCAGAAAGGGGCGGACAAGGACCAGCTGATAGCAGGGCTTGCGTATTCTATCGTTGAAAACTATTTAAACAAGGTTGTGCTTGGAAAGCCTGTCGGCGAAAGGATACTTTTTCAGGGCGGCGTTGCCCTGAACAAGGCGGTGGTCAGCGCGTTCGAGTCCGTCCTTAACAAAAAAATAATAATCCCGTCCCATAATGAGGTAACGGGGGCCATAGGAAGCGCACTCATCGCCTTCAAACATACGGGCCCTTCGAGGTTCGTAGGTTTTGACCTGAGGGAAAGAAAATATGAGGCTGAATCTTTTGAATGCCAGAAATGTTCGAACCTTTGCGACGTGAACAGGGTAAGCGTCGAAAACGAACCTTCCCACTATTACGGGGCAAGGTGCGATATATTTGAAATTGACAAGGACAAGAAGAAAAAAGGGGAGAACTTTTTCAAATATAGAAAAGAACTTCTTTTAAGCGGCTATGACAGGGAAAACGAAAAGGATTTTTCCAGGCCGAGGGTAGGAATACCGTTTTGCCTTGAGACATATGACCTTTTTCCTTTTTATAATGAGTTCTTCAATAATCTGGGCTTCAACGTCATTCTCTCCGACGAGACAAACAGGAATATTGTAAATATTTCCAATACCCTGTCGGTCACCGACACATGTTTCCCCGTAAAGGTTGTCCTTGGCCACGTGAAAAATGTTATCGATAAGAAAATAGACGCCCTTTTTCTTCCCGCGCTTATAAACAGGGAAAAGAATCATGATTTTCAGGCAAATACCTATCAATGCCCATATATACAGGGCATACCTTTTATGTCGGGCTCCCTGCTGGAATTTAAAAATTTGAGGATTATATCCCCAAAGATCCGGCTTCTTGAAGGGGAGAAAAATTACGAATCAACCATAAAAGAGCTTGAAAAGAGCTTTAAAAAATTCCATATTTCCAGGAACAAAATCATTTCCGCCTTTAATTCCGCCGTGGTTAGGCAAAGGGAATTTGTTGAAAAGCTGAAAATGAAGGGCAGGGAGGTATTGGAAAACTATGATAACTTGACCGTCCTCGTCGGCAGGCCTTACAATACCCAGGACGACGGAATAAACCTATCCATGTCCTCGAAGATATCCAGTCTCGGCGCGAACATAATTCCGATGGATTTTCTCGACTTCAGCGAGGTTTCGATATACGGAGAACACGACAACATGTTCTGGCATTCCGGGCATAAAATACTTTCTTCGGCGAAGATAATAATGGATAACCCGAAGCTTAACGCGGTCTATGTTACAAACTACGGGTGCGGCCCAGATTCGTTCATCAAAACCTTTTTTTCCGATTACATGAAAAATAAACCCTACCTTGAGATAGAAATCGACGAGCATAGCGCCGATGCCGGCTATGTAACCCGGCTCGAGGCATTTTACGACAGCCTCGGGGATTTTGCGCTCCATGTTTAGGTGAGACGACTTTGTTTGACAACGCCCCATTTTTATATTATCATATAATAAACATTATTAAATTGTAATTGGTTTATTTGAGATAATATATTATGGAAAATAAAAGGATTAAGGCGGTAATACGCAAGATAAGGGAGAAGGGCTATAGTATCACTCCACAGAGGGTCGAGATAATAAAGGCCGTTAAGGAGGATAAAACCCATCCGTCGGCCGCGGATATTTATAACAGTGTAAAAATGGTATATCCCATGATTTCCCTTAATACCGTTTATAAAAATCTTGCCCTGCTTTCGGAATTAAGAGAGGTCAGGGAGATAAAGACGCGCCAGGACGCCATTCGTTTCGACGGCGATATACATCCCCATGGACACATAATATGCGAGGGGTGTGGAAAAATAGAGGACCTTATGATAAACGAGGAAGATATAAAGGGCTTACTCAAGTCAAAAGAAAAGGGCATAGGCACCTTTGGCGTAATCAACGGCTTGAGCGTTGAACTTCACGGCCTTTGCAGCAATTGCTCGGCTCCCCCCTCGTTTAAATAATCGTAACCCGCAAGAAGCGCTTTTATGTTGTTTTCCTTCTCCCGGTCGTTTCTTGAAAAGAGGGCGGCCTGCCCGCAAATCGAACCGATATCAAGTATGCCGCCTTTCGCGGCGAACGCCCCTATCAGCGAAATAAACGGACTCACCCTTTCTTTCCCCATAGTTTCTTGTTCTACAAGGTTCGAAGCCGGGATTCTGTAAATATAATCCGTTTTTCCTTTCAATTTTTCATACACGCTTTCGTTGTCGGCGAGAAAAAAATTGCACGCGTTAAAACTTGAATAGTTGGAAATAATGAGGGTTTCCCTGCCGATTAAATGAATAAAGTTAAGGATTGATTGAAAATCGAGGCTGATTATCGCATTTATATCGTATGAACAGCTGAAGGAATTGTATTTTCCTACCTTAATAAGCGAGTGGGTCAGGCTGAAATTCGATATGTTTGACATAGGTTTTATTAACAACGAGGCGTCGAATCCCTCTGCTTTTAAGGATATATACAAAAGCTTGCTTAAATGTTTTATTTCTTTGAAATCGTTGCCTATAAGAACAAGGCTGTAATTAATATTTTCCATATTTTATATCTATCCTGTTTTCCAGGGATTTCCTTTTCTTTATTTCCTTCCTTTTTCTTAATTTTATTGCCCGGTGCGGACATATGTCCACGCATAAATAACAGATATTGCAGATGGCTGGTTCTATTACGAGCTTTCCGTCACTATCCGCGACTATTCCCGGACATTTAGTTTCCTGTACGCATAGCTTGCATTCGTATTTATCGCAGACCGTGCTTTTTATTTCCAGGTATTTAGTATAATCCAGATCCCTTCCCCTTTTCGCGAAAGCTGAACAGTCGTTGTCGATAAATATGAGCCGGGCCCCTTTTTTCTTTATATCTTTTAGCCTTGCCCTGCCCCTTATTATCGTGTTTTTTAAGGATTTTAGGGAAGGGTTAAAGGTGGCTTTATGAAAATTCCCTTCATAATCAAAAATTGATTTGTAGATAATGAAGCTTACGTTTGACGAACCGTTAAGCTTTTCAAGGACTATGTCAATCTGGCCTGATAACTTTGAAGATGGAATAACCATAAAGAGCCTTTTGCCCGAGTTTGCAGGCTCAAGATTTAAAACAAAATAAAGCGGGTTTTCAACTGTAAAAACATTAGGGAAATTGTATTTTAACGCACTCGATTTAAGCAAGGAGAAACAAATATCGTCTCCGATAAATATATCATTTTTTACCGATTCGTCATTTTTATGCCCCTGCAAAAAGGCATAAAGGTTACAGCCGGGGCAAAATGAAGGGGAAACGCTTATTTCACCGGGCTCGAAATATTCAAAGCACAATCTCTTATTGTTTTTGCCTCCCAGGGTACTGAAATTATCATATTTCAATTGGGAATCCAGGGAATTTTTTATCTCGGAGAGATTGGAATCCAGGAATGAATAATCGTCGAAAATAAATAAATTCTTATAATATCCCCTGCAGTTATTTTCGAGTATCCTGTTAAATTCATCGGTAAAAAAGGGGTTAAGCAGGTTAAATAGAATTATATCCGAGCTTTTGGATATATGGGGGTTTTCTATCAGCCACTGAAAATTATCCGAGTCGGTAAGTATCAGGTTTTCATGGGTTTCGCCCGAAAAGAATTCGACAAGGCTGCCCGTGTTTTTAAATAAAGACAGGTCGCGTCTCATATCCACAGGGAGGGAGGGTTTATTGTTGTTCATCCCCTCCATCACGTTCAGGTCCGGTTTTATTTCGGTCCTCTGGGCCGTTTTTAAATCATCTTCTGCCGTGAATTCATTGAAAATGGAGTTATTCGCAAGGATAAGAACCGGAAGCTTAAGCCTTTCCGAAAGATCGAAGAATTGAGGCAATATGTGGATAAAATCATCCTGCCGGTGGAAATTATATACCGGAAAAATATTTTTTATTTCGCCGGGCAGAATTTTCTCTCCGCTTTTTTTAATGATGAAGGTTACAACCCCGCCCCTCAATGAACCACTTGATAGATATTTTTCAAGATATGAAAAATTAAGGAGGGACTGGTCGTTTATTAGCGCCATAACCCGCTGGTTGGTAATGCTCAGAGAATATACCGAGGTCCAGAGAATTTCCGAGTCCGGATAAAATTTCAGCCCGGAGGGGTCTTGAAGCTCAGGAATGACCGGAAGAAGGGCTTTGTCAAGAAATATGCTTTTTATTCCAAGAAATCTTGCGCTCCTGAGAAGGCGGTCTCCCCCGCTTATTAATTCGTAAAAAGGATTTTGAGCCGTCTTATTTTTTTCCCCAAACACCTTTACTCCTTACATCAGATCGATAGGCTCCGCGCCTTCGATTTTTTTTCCTTTAACGCTCTTTTTTGAGACCGATATGGCTGTCGCGATTATATTTAAAATAAGAAGGGTTATCATCACCACCATAAGTCCGCGAATAAACGCGGCCCCGGCAATATGGGACGGGGCGTAGGAAATGTTTTTATAACCGCGCGCAGATACATATTGGTCTTTAAACAGGGTCAATATCAGCCCGGAAATATCTACGCCGAATATAAGCCCAAGGGCCCTCATCATATTCAGTATGCCTCCCGCGACCCCAAGTCTTTCCGTCGGAGCCGATAGCATTATCGCGCTGTTATTTGGGGGAGTGAATATGCCCATTCCGACTCCCAGGATGACAAATTCCGCCACGAGCATGTAAATATTAACCGATGTCCCCAGAAAAGAAAGAAAAAGCGTGGCGACAGCGCATACGGACATTCCCATAGTGGTCATAATCCTTGAGCCTATCTTGTCGGATATCGCCCCGGCAAAAGGGGCTATTATTGCCATAGACAGGGGTATAGGAGTCAAAAGGGTGCCGGTTAACGCGGCATTATAGTGGAGCACCCCCTCCATGTAAAACGGCATAAGGAATAAAACGGCGAACAAAACGTAATACGAAAGAAGGCCGGTCGTGTTACCCGTGCAAAAGTCCCTCGCGTTAAAAAGCTTTAGGTCAATCATGGGATACTTGACCTTTAGTTCGTTATACACGAAAAGGGGAAGCAGAATCACCCCTATCGCCAGGTAAAAAATAATAATTGGAGACGTCCAGCCCAATTCATGCCCTTCATTCAGTCCGAGCACAAGGAATGCAAGGCCTATAGCGAATAAAGATATTCCAAGGAAATCTATTTTTTCTTTTTTGTGATCTTTCGAGCCTGCTCCCGGCAATATATATAGCGCCATAATAGTCCCTATTATTCCGATGGGAACGTTGACGTAGAAGATGAAGCGCCAACCGATGGCTGCAATGATAATCCCCCCAACGAAAGGTCCTATGGACATCGCGATAGCCTGGATGGAACCCTGAAGTCCTATGGCCCTTCCCAGTTCGTTAGACGGAAAGGCCTGCGTGATTATCGCGACCGAGTTTGCCTGAAGAAGCCCAGCTCCGACGGCCTGCAATACGCGCGAAAATATGATAAACCCGGCGGAAGGAGCAAATCCGCAGAGCGCGGAACCGATGGTAAATACGATGAATCCCGTGTTATACAGTCTTGTTCGCCCAAACATATCGGCCAGTCTGCCGAAGAGGGGCAAAAAAACCGTAAGGGTAAGCATATACGCCATGGCTACCCATTCAATGACCGCCATACGGACCGAGAAGCTTTTTTCCATCGTAGGCATTGCTACGTTTACGATGCTGACGTCTAAGGCGGACATTGTGGCACCCACGAGGACCGTTGAAAGAATAAACCACTTCCACTTGGGGCTTGAGGAAAAAAAGGGATGGGGAAAAGTAAATGTTTTGCTCAATTAAAAACCTCCAGGTAAAAAGACTTTAAATTATTTAACATCCGAAAGTCCATTTTTAATCCTTTTTAATTAATCTTATTCCTAGTTCTTTTAGCTGCGCCTCGGTTACTCCCGATGGGGCTTCGCTCAAGGGGCAATATGCCTTCTGGGTTTTCGGGAAGGCGATTACGTCCCTTATGGAATGCTCATTTCTTAAAAGCATTAATATTCTGTCTATCCCGAATGCGATTCCCCCGTGAGGCGGAGCCCCAAAGCTTAAAGCGTCGAGAAGAAAACCAAATTTTACCTTCGCGTCTTCAGGAGATATTGAAAGAATTTTAAATATCCTTTCCTGGAGCGAGGCATCATGTATCCTTAAACTTCCCCCGCCTATTTCCTCCCCGTTAAGGACAAGGTCATAGCTTTCTGATTTCACGGAAAGGGGTTCGGTTTCAAGATATTTAAGGTCGTTCATCGCGGGAGCCGTAAACGGGTGATGGACCGAAACGATCCTTTTTTCTTCTTCGGAATATTCGAATAGCGGAAAATTAACTACCCATAGCATATCAAGTTTTTCCCCGGGGATAAGATTGTATTTTTTAGCGAGGTAAAGCCTTAGCCTTCCCAAAACGTTATTCGAGGTTTTGTTGGAATCGGCCTGAAAGAATATGATATCCCCCGGCTTTCCCCCGGTTTTGGTTAATAGTGAATTTTTCTCTCCGGCATTTATAAACTTGGAAATTCCTCCTTCAAGAGAACCGTCCCGAGAAACTTTTGTCCAGGCAAGCCCTTTCCCCCCAAAATCTTTTACGACGGCGAGCAGTTCGTCTATGTCCTTTCTTGAGACGATGTCATAGCCGCCCGGAAGGCATATCGACTTTATAACGCCCCCCTTCGACAGGGTGTCCCTGAACAGGTTCATCGATGAATCTTTAAAGATATCTGAAAGGTTTGCGATCAGGAGGTTAAATCTTGTATCGGGTTTATCGCTTCCGTACGTATTCATCGCCTCGTCGTAATCCAGCACCCTGAAAGGGGTCGCAAGCTCTGCTCCAAGGACTTTCTTAAAGATACTCTCGAAAAGCTCTTCGGAAAGCCGGATAACATCCTTCATTTCCACAAACGACATTTCCATGTCTAGCTGTGTAAACTCCGGCTGTCTGTCTGCCCTAAGGTCCTCGTCCCTGAAACACCTTACTATCTGGTAGTATCTTTCAAAGCCGCTTACCATAAGGATTTGCTTGAACAGCTGGGGTGACTGGGGAAGGGCGTAAAAATGCCCCTGGTTGAGCCTCGAAGGAACAAGAAAATCCCTTGAGCCCTCAGGCGTGCTTTTGGTGAGAAAAGGCGTCTCTATATCGTAAAAACCCTTTTTACCCAGGAAATCCCTTACTGCATGCGCGAAATCGGATCTGAATATTATATTTTCCCTGAGCCTTTTACTCCTTAAATCAAGATATCTGTATTTAAGCCTTGTCAGCTCGTTAACATCTGTCTCTTCGTCAATTTGAAATGGAAGCGTTTCGCATGTATTGAGGATTGAAACCGACGCGGCCAGGATTTCGAGGTTTCCAGTTTTAAGATTGGAATTTTCGGTCCCTGCCGGCCTGCGCCTTACAACGCCTGTAACGGAAATTACGTATTCGTTTTTTAATTTTTTTGCGGATTTAAATGATTCATTTTTTTCATTCTCGTCGAAAACCACCTGTATTATTCCCGAATAGTCCCTTAAATCTATAAAAATTAGGCCCCCGTGGTCCCTGAAGTGCATTACCCATCCCTTGAGGGTGTATTCTCTTCCGGCTGCCTCTTCGCTTATTTCCCCCGAGAGGGTTCTTGAACTTGCGCCACTATACGTCACGATATCTCCAGTTATAAATATAATCCTAAAGTTTAATATTATAGCAGGTTCTATGTCAATAAAAAATTATCGATTTCCCCGGAAAGCATTATGTCTTTCAGAATAATATCCATATGATTTTTTGAATCAACTTTGGTAAGCCTCGCCTTATCAATCATTCCCCCAAGTTCCCGGACGCAATCCGCGTCAATGATTCTGTCATTTTCAGTATAGGCGATATCAAAAAATAAATTATTCAGATTTATTTTGCTCACAATTTTATTGATGCCGGTAAAATCCCTCACAAACTTGAAATCATTTATGACCGATTTGGGCGTTGATCTTTTTATATCCGCAAGCGCCTTTCCAATGATGTTTTCGTCACGGGAACCATAGGCGTCTGATAAAAACAACGAAATGGTCTTCTCGAATGATTTTTCAAGGCTTTTTATAAAGCGGTCCGTAATCCCCGTTTTATAGCATCCCGCTATCATCAAGACTTTCGCGGTTTTCTTCGGGAACATCGACGCAAATTTGAGGCATATCTGAGCCCCCATGGAATGTCCTATGAGGACGATACCGGAAGTCCCGCATTGCATTTTTTCTAATAAGGCGTTAATTATTTCGCAATAGTTTTCTTTTCCGTGAACGAAATCTTCCGGAGTCTGATCCCCCATGGACCGGAAATGGAACGGCAGGTCAAAAACAACCATGTTAAAGCTGTCACCGTGGTTTTTCTTAATATAATCCCACAGCGGAATCATGGATAGATGGTTTCCCCCGGCGCCGTGGATAAGGACTATGGTTTGAGAACTTTTCGGATTTGGGGAATAGCGCGATATATAAAAAATATTTATATTATCCCGAAGGAGGGCGAGGGGCATATTAAAAAATATGGTTAATTGTGATATTATATGAAATCAATAGAAATCATTATAACATAAAAATTTTTAACCGAACCAGCGATTAAGAATGTTTAAAAAAATAATCTATTATTTTTACCAGAAAAAACTTGAGAAAGAAATCTCCGGCAGAAAAGTCCCGGCGCATATTGGAATCATCCTCGACGGCAACAGAAGGTACGCGGAAAAGCGCCGTCTTGATAGTATTTCCATGGGACATGAAGAAGGGGCGGGGAAGCTTGGAGAGGTTTTAAAATGGTGCGCCTCTCTCGGGATTAAATACGTGACCGTGTGGGCCCTTTCAACGGATAACATGAAAAGAGAGAGGGACGAACTAGAGAGGCTTTTAGAAATAATACAATCCCAGCTTCAAAACTATATCGATTCAAATTTTATCAAAGATAACGATATAAAGGTTAAAATAATAGGGAAGAGGGACCTTCTCCCCGAGAGCCTTCTTGCCACCATAGACACGCTCGAGGAAAAAACATCGTCTCATTCGGGTCTCACCCTGCATGTTGCCCTGGGTTATGGCGGAAGGCAGGAAATATGCGACGCGATTATAAATTTTGTTTCCGATAACATGGAAGATTTGAATAACTCCCTCCTTCCGGATATCATAACGGTCGAAAATATTTCAAAATACCTCTACGTCAAGGATGCCCCCGACCCGGACCTTATAATAAGGACAAGCGGGGAGATCAGGCTCTCAGGATTTCTTTTGTGGCAGAGCGCCTACAGCGAGTTCTATTTCTGCGACGCCTATTGGCCCGAGTTCAGGGAGATAGACTTTCTGAGGGCAATAAGGAGCTACCAGTTAAGGCGTATCCGTCTCGGGAAATGAGGGAGAGAATTCTTGGCATTCAATAAATCCCAGAAAAAAACGATTTTCGCGATGAGCATGGTTGTCGGGACAAGAATGCTCGCCGTATTCCTTATTCTGCCCGTTTTTACGCTGTTCGGGCGCGAGTTTACGGGAAGCCTTCTTTTAATAGGTTTAGCATTCGGGATTTACGGCCTTTCAAGGGCGATTTTCCAGATTCCTTTCGGTTTTCTTTCAGATAAATTAGGAAGGAAAAATATCCTGTTCTACGGCATGCTTCTCTTTGGGATTTTTACGGTTATTATCGGATTTGCTTCCAATATATACGAACTTATCGCTTTAAGGTTCCTCCAGGGCGTTGCCGCGGAAAGCTCCGTCGCCTTTGCCCTTGTGTCCGACACCGTTTCCGAAAACGACAGGGTAAAAGCGCTCGCCTTCCTGGGCATGCCCATAGGGTTAAGTTTTGTGGCCGGAATAGTTCTGGGGCCTTTATTTTCCTATTATTTCGGTTACCCTTTTTTGTTTTACCTCTCGGGGGCTTTAGGCATATTTTCGGCCATCCTTGTCCTTGGATTTGTCGAGGAGCCTGAAAAGAGGGAGATGCTGAAGGAAATAGAGATTAAATTTAAAGATATCGTCACGGCCCTTAAAAACAAAACGCTTGCCAATCTTTCGATACAGGGATTCCTGCTTTCTTTTTTTATGACGATATTTTTTTTCAGCATGCCGTTGATTGTAAAACACGAACTTGGAATAGGATATTACTATAAAATTTTAATCCCCATGGTGATTTTTTCCCTGTTCGCGATGATGAAAGCCTCTAAAAAGGCAGATTTAGGACATGAAGTACACCTTTTAAAATTGAGTTTTGCCCTCATGGCGGTTTCAAGCATTTTCCTGTTTTCAAATCCGCAAGGCTACTCTTTTCTGGTAATTCTTATAGGCGGGGTCCTCTTTTTTACGGGGTTTTCCATCACCGAGCCCATAATGCCTTCGCTAGTCTCGGGAAGTTCCGATAAATCCTTTGTCGGCACGTCCATGGGGGTTTATAACACCCTTCAGTTCACCGGAAGCTTTGTCGGTGGTTCTCTCGCAGGCCTTTTGTTTAGTAGTTATTACCGATACATTCCGATTATCCTCATTGTTTCATCGGTTACATGCTACCTTTTAATAATGAGGGTGAGGAAGTAGCTATGGAATTAAAGGTAATTAATGCTGTATAATATTAATATAACGTTATATGGAGAAAAGCTTATATGGCAAACAAGCTTATTATGATCCTTCAAAACACGACCCCGAAGGAGCTACACGCGCTTGGAGCGCCCTTTTTTCAGGCGGCTGCCGCGGCGGTGATGGAATATGAGGTAGAAGTTGTTCTTACGGCCGACGCCGGGCTCTTAATGAAGAAGGGCGTCGCAGAGAAATTAACGGTTTTAGAGGGAAGCTCCAAAACCGTATATGATTTCATAAAAGACGCCAAAAATGCCGGGGTTGTATTTAAAGTATGTACGCCTTCTTTGGAATTAAATAATTTTACTAAGGAGGACCTCATTCCCGAATGCACGGGAGTTGTGGGAGGCGCGTATGTTATTGAAAAAGTGATGGACGACGATTATAAAGTGCTCTCTTATTAAAGCTTTCCATTAGCATACGTCGCATACGAATTCTATCGCGGCGGTGGCAGCCAGGGCACCCTCGCCGACAGCCGTCGCAACCTGGAGAAGCTTTTTTGAATGGGCGTCCCCGGCGCAGAACACTCCGGGCATGGATGTCATAAGGGTGTAATGGTCTGTTTTTATAAAGCCGTTTTCGTCCTTTTCCAAATTTTTTAAAAATGAGGTCTGGGGGTTTATTCCCACAAATACAAAAACGCCCTTCACCGGTATTGTTTTCCTTTCGCTTGTCTTCACGTTCTCGATCGTTATGGATTCAACGGATTTTGTCCCGTTAATCGAAATAGGCGTATGCTCAAGTTCAAGGGTAACATTCGCCGCGTTATGAAGTCTTTCCTGAATAATTTTTTCCGCCCTGAACTCCTTCCTTCTGTGGATTAATACAATGGATTTTACTATTTTGGTAAGATAATTCGCTTCTTTAACGGCTGTATCTCCTCCCCCGACAACCGCTACATCCGAATCCTTAAAAAAGGGGCCGTCGCATGTGGCGCAGTATGAAACCCCTTTCCCGATGAATTGCCTTTCACCGGGTATATTCAGTCTTTTTGGCGATGCTCCGACGGCTATAATTACCGTTTTTGCCTGATAGGTTCCTTCCAAACCCTTAAGAAGTTTATATTGTCCCTGGTCGCTGACGTCCGATATCTCGTCATAAACTATGTTTAAGCCGAGCCCCTTGGCATGCTCTTCAAATTTTTGCATAAGTTCGATGCCGGACAAGGAAGGAAAGCCGGGATAATTTGAAATATCGTCTGAAAGCGCGATCTGCCCGCCGGTCGCTATTTTTTCGATGAGGATAAGATTCATGCGGGCCCTAAGGCCATATATAGCCGCGGATAAGCCGGCCGGTCCGCCGCCTATGATTATTATATCGTAAACCATTTTGCCTCCCGGGTTTAAGAGAATTTATGCAGTTGTTTTAATGACGCGCAATCTATATAATAATATATTCATATTTAAACATATATAATTTTTTTATTCAAACGGGAAAACTCAGGTGAGAAAATCGCTTGGTCTTTTACAGCTTATATTTCTATCCACAAGCTCAATTCTCGGTTCCGGATGGCTCCTGGGGATTTACGCCAGCGCGAAATACGCAGGGCCGTCCTCCGTGTTATCATGGGTTTTTAGCGGCTTCGCGATACTATTGATAGCCCTGGTTTATAGCGAGCTTGGGGGCATGCTTCCCGCGGCGGGAGCCCTGGCCAGATACCCTAAGTATACCCACGGGGCTTTTCTTGGATTTATCACAAGCTGGATACTGATTATCGCGGGAGCTGCGGTAAGCTCTATCGAGACGGAGGCAACCGTCCAGTACCTTAATTCATCCTTACATACTCTTTTTTCGTACCATACTTTAACGCCCGAGGGCCTTTTCCTTTCATTTTTTATCCTTCTGGCTTTCTTCATTATAAATCTTTTCGGAGCAAGGATTTTCGCGGAAACCAACACTTTTCTTACCTATTTTAAGATTCTAATTATATCGGTTACGGGGATAGCCCTAATATACCTCTCCATTAAAAGCGGGAATTACAAAAATATTTTTAGCTACCACATCGCTCCTTATGGTTACGATGGTTTCCTGAAGAGCATTTCCCTCGGCGGCATAATATTTTCCTATCTCGGTTTCAGGCAGGCGATAGATATGTCCGGTGAAGCCAAGAATCCTGGCAGGAATGTCCCCCTGGCGACGGTTCTGTCCGTAATAATTGCAATGGTGATATACGCGCTTCTTTCGCTCGGTTTTATCATGTCCATCCCTTTTGTGAAAAATAACGCGTGGAGCGGGATAAACTATTCCTCCCCATTCGTTCGCCTGTTCAATTTTTACGGGGTTTCGGGCCTTGCCGCCCTAATAATAATAGGGGCAATAATCTCTCCCTTCGCGACGGGCCTCGTATACATGGGAAGTACCTCAAGAGTTACTTATGCAATGTCCAGGATGAAATTTCTCCCCAGGAGCTTCCATTCCTATTTCAACCGCCATGGAATTCCATATATTTCGTTGATTTTCACTTTTTTCCTCTCGGCCCTTTATCTTCTTCCCTTTCCCAGTTGGGAGTCCCTTGTCGGGATAATAACATCCGGAATGATTTTCACTTATATTTTGGGGCCGGTTGGCCTTATGGTTTTCCGCAGGCATGACCCGCATAGAAAGCGCCCGTTCAATCTTCCCATGGCAAATATTATCTCTCCCTTAGCCTTCGTTGTCGGGACCCTCATAGTTTATTGGTCGGGATTCGCCGTTTTATGGAAGCTTGAAATTGGAATTTTCGCTGGGGTTTTAATTTTTATTTTTACCAATTCCGAAAAGATTAGAAATAATTTTAAAAAAACTGTCGCTCCGGGTCTCTGGTTTATTTTATACGTAGTATCAATCCTCTTTTTGTCATTCCTCGGCGATAAAAATTTCGGAGGGATCGGCCTGATCAGGTCTCCATATGATTTAATAGTCGTCGGGGTTACCGCCCTGCTTTTTTATTTTTTAGCGGTCAATACCGGAGTGTCGAAAGAGGAGATGAAGATGATAATAGAAGAGGAATTTATAGGAGAGGAATTAGAGGTTTAGTCGCCATAAATTATTCTCATCGATTTTTTTGCCTCGTTAATCGTTTGCTCCGCGATAAGCCGGGCCTTTTTTGTTCCTTCATAAAGAACGTCCCAGACCTCGTCCTTATTATTTGAATAATAAGCCCTTTTTTCATACATCGGTTCAAGTATATTTTTTATCGAACCAAAGACATTATCCTTGCATTGAACGCAGCCGATTTTTCCGTTTTTACAGTTGGCTTCCGTTTCTTTTATGAGGGTTTCACTGGAAAATGCCGTATGGTATTTGAAGATGGTGCAGATATAGGGATTTCCCTTGTCGGTCGGGTGTATCCTGTTCTTGTCGGTAAGGGCGGTCCTTATCTTGCCCTTAACGACGCCTTCACTGTCGGAGAGGTTAATCGAGTTTCCGTAGGATTTACTCATTTTAAGCCCGCCGTCAAGCCCTACCAGCCTTGGAAACTTATCTATAAGGGCGAAAGGCTCTATAAGCTTTCCGCAATAAAGCTCGTTAAATTTCCTTATTATTTTTCTTGCAAGCTCGACATGCGGCAACTGGTCTATTCCAACCGGCACAAGGTCCGCCTTGAATATCGCGATATCGGCCGCCTGGCTTACGGGGTAACCCAGAAATCCGTACGTCAGCTCCTTGTAGCCCCTTTCTTTCGCCTCCGTTTTGATAGTGGGGTTATGCCTCAGGGGGTTTATGGAAATAAGCATGGAGAAAAAAGCCGTCAGTTCCGCTATTTCGGGAACCATGGATTGAACGATTATAGTGGATAATTTTGGATCTATTCCCGAAGAAAGGTAGTCGAGCGCCGCAAGGAATATATTTTCCCTAAGCATCTCAGGGTGTTCGAAGTTTGTGGTAAGCGCCTGAATGTCCGCTATCAGTATAAAAGTCTCGTATTTATCCTGAAGCCTTATCCTGTTTCTTAAGGAACCGGTATAATGCCCCAGATGCAAGGGCCCCGTCGGGCGGTCCCCCGTCAGTATCCTTTCGTATTTGAATTTTGTCTCATCGGCTATCGCGGGATTTACCCCTTTTCCGTGTTCGTCCATTGAGTTTTCCTGTAGGGCTTTCCTGTTAACCACCAGGCTTTATATGATTTTAAACCTAATTATAATATGTTATAATATTATAAACAAGCGCAATTTAATTTAATCCGGTGGTTTTTATGGCTCGTAATTTAGCTGAAAACAATAAGAATGAAGATATAAAATTAAAACAGGGGATAATAAGGAACCTATTAAAGGAAAAAAACGCCGTATTGCTCGCCCACAATTACCAGAGGGGGGAAATCCAGGAAATCGCCGATTTTCAGGGGGATTCGCTGGAGCTTTCGATTAAGGCTAATAAAACAGAAGCCGACATTATAGTTTTTGCCGGGGTCAGGTTTATGGCTGAGAGCGCGGCAATAATGAACCCCGAAAAAATCGTGATTCTTCCAAATGGCGGAGCCGGCTGTCCCATGGTTGATATGATAACCCCTGAAGATATACTCAACCTTAAGGAAGAATATCCAGGCTCTCCGGTCGTCGCCTATGTTAATACCTCGGCAAAATGCAAGGCGGTGTCCGACATATGCTGCACTTCCGCCAACGCTGTCAAAGTGGTAAATTCACTCCCCGCGAAAAGGGTCATAATGGTTCCGGATAAAAACCTCGGAAGCTATGTCCAGAGATACACAATCAAGGAAATTATAAACTGGCCCGGCTTTTGCCCGCCGCATCAAAGGACGACGCCTGAGAATATCAAGACCCTCAAGAAGAGGTTCCCGGATTCCGTATTTGTGGCCCACCCCGAATCCTCTCCCGAAACCATTAATGTGGCGGACCACGTATCCTCAACCTCCGGAATGTATAAATTCGTAAAGGAATCCAGGGCAAAATATTTCATTATAGGCACTGAAAGAGGGATAATATATAAAATGGAAAAAGAAAACCCTGGCAAGGTTTTC
This sequence comes from bacterium, assembly GCA_021806885.1. Lineage (GTDB taxonomy): Bacteria > SZUA-79 > SZUA-79 > Acidulodesulfobacterales > Acidulodesulfobacteraceae > JAKAPT01. Next base: position 29,581 of record JAKAPT010000005.1, read on the forward strand.
ATTTCCTCAAATCCGGGGCTCGTGTGTCCCAACATGAAAAGAACCCATCTGGAGGACATTATAGACTCGCTCTCGAATCTTAAGAACGTTATAAAAATACCTGAAGAAATTAGACTCAAGGCAAGAAGGGCTATTGAAAATATGCTTGCCCTTTAGTATAATAAAAGGCTCTTAAAAGAGGGCAAGACGCCATTAAAACCAAGAATCTCGATTTTCAGCATCTGATATTTCAACTCCAAAATTTCTGGTCTGATTTTGGATGCGTAATTCTCCAGCCGTACGATATGGAAGTTGGGGCGGCGACCTTTGCGCCTTACACTTTCCTAAAATGTCTTGAAAACAGTGATTGGCGCGTGGCCTATGTTCAGCCCTCGAGGAGGCCCGGCGACGGAAGATATGGTCAGAACCCCAACAGGCTTGGCCGCTATTACCAGTTCCAGGTCATTATTCAGCCTTATATAAACGATATACAGGATATTTACCTTGACAGCCTCAGGTTTATTTCGATAGACCCCTCTCTTCATGATGTAAGGTTTGTTGAAGATGACTGGGAATCCCCGACGCTAGGTGCGTGGGGGCTTGGGTGGGAGGTCTGGCTCGACGGCATGGAAATTACCCAGTTCACCTATTTTCAGCAAATAGGGGGGGTGCCACTGGAGAAGCCCGCGATAGAAATCACCTACGGGCTTGAAAGAATAGCCATGTACCTTCAAAATAGGGACAACGTTTTTGAAATAGACTGGAACGATAAGCTAAAGTACGGCGACGTTCACAGGGACGACGAGTTGCAGTTTTCAAGATATGGATTCGAATTCGCCTCCGAGGAAGCCCTCTTCAATCTTTTCGACATTTATAAAAAAGAGGCGGAAGCGCTTCTCGCTAATAAAGACCCTGAGCTTGTCAAACCAGCGTATGAATGCTGCCTTAAGTGCTCCCATATTTTTAACCTGCTTGACGCAAGGGGGCTTATCAGCGTATCGGAAAGAATGAACTACATACTCAGGGTGAGGAGCATTGCAGAGGGTTGCGCGAGGCTTTATTCTTATAAAAAATGAGCGAATATATTCTTGAAATCGGTTCGGGGGAATTGCCTTATTCCGAGGTAAAAGCCATACCTCTTTTTTTAAAAAAATCATTTGAGGATTTTTTTGAAGGCGGCCTGGGGCTTTCCAGAAAGCCCGTTATTCTGGCCTACTCAACCCCAAAGAGAATTTTTGTATTAATTAAAGACCTGCCCGGGAAAACTGACGGGAGGGAGGAGGAAATTTTAGGTCCTCCGGTTGCCATTTCTTATCATGACGGTCGTCCCGCGGTTCCCCTGCTCCAGTTTATGAAAAAAAACGGCGTTGAAAATATTAAAAAAATTTATACGGTTAACCAGAAAAAAGGGGCTTATACCGCGTATAGAAAGATTATTAAGGAAGTCCTCCTTAAAAATATTATAAAAGAGAAGGTACCTGAAATAATTAAAAACATCCCTTTTAAAAAATCCATGTTCTGGATGGACAGGGATATCCGATACCCCAGGCCCGTATTGTGGATCCTTTCCGTTTTCGACGGGAAACCGCTTCCATTTAAATACGGCAATATAAAAGCGTCTGACAGCACCCGCATTTTCGGGCAGGGTAAAATATTAATTGAAAAAATCGAGTCGGGAGAAAACTATTTCAGGCTTCTTTCAAAAAAAGGGATTGTTCTGAAAAATGAAGCCAGAAAGGATTTTATTGAAAAAGAGATAGGCAGGCTATCGAAAAGCATCGGCTCTTTTGTTCCTGAATATGATGATGAATTCATGGACGAGATTGTCGGCTTGACCGAGACTCCTTATCCGGTGTTATGCGATTTCGAGGAGAAGTTCCTTTCCATCCCCGAAGAGATCCTTTCCGTAGTCATGAAGAAACACCAGAGATTTTTCCCCCTCAGGAATAAAAAGGGGATGGCGTCTTCCTTCATAGGGGTAGCCGATTCCAATACAAAGGCGTTGAATCCAAAAAACCTGGCCGTTCTCAATAAAAACATCCGTTACGGCTATACGAGGGTCTTAAGGGCAAGGCTTTCGGATGCCGATTTCTTTTTTACGGAGGATAAGAAAAAGCCTCTTTCATATTTTACGGAAAGAACAAAAGGCATAATGTTTTATGAGGGTCTGGGTTCATACTACGATAAAACGGAAAGAATTCAAGAAACAGGTATTTTTATTGCCGGGCGTCTTAATTTTGGGCAAGAAATTATAGATGACTGCAAAAAAGCATCCTCGTTATTGAAATTTGACCTTGGGACTCACGTTGTTTATGAATTTCCCGAGATGCAGGGCGTCATGGGAAGAATTTATGCTAAACATGCCGGGGAGAATGAACCTGTTTCAAGGGCAGTGGAAGAACATTATTGTCCCGTTTCCATGGGCGGGAAAAGAATTTTACCTTCAAGCGACCTGTCGGCCTTGTGCGCCCTTTCCGACAAATTAGATACGGTATTCTCGTTTGTAATGCTTAAAAAGCTTCCTACGGGGGAAGCCGACCCGTTTTATCTAAGAAGGGCGATGATAGGGATAATAGAGATAATACTTAACAGAAAATATATTATAAAACTGGAAGAAATATTTGACCATTATTTTGAAAATATTATAAAAACGGGACATAATTTTGGTTTTTCGGAAAAATTATGCCTCTCAAGAAAGGACGAATTAAAACCGTTATTTGAGAATTTCGCGGTAACGAGGTTCAAAAACCATCTTCTGAGCGAAGGCTATAGGCCGGACGAAATTTCCTCTATCCTTGAAGACGGCGCGGGACTTGATTTCTATTCCCTTAAACTAAGGATCGATTTCGTTTCAAGGTACAGAATTCATGAGGAATTTTTCGAGCTTGCCCAGGCCTACAAGAGGATAAGAAATATCACCATTAACTTCCCGGAACTGGTTTATTACGATATTGAAAAGCTTACTTTAAAAGAAGAGTTGAGCCTTGAGAATAAATACGCTGAAATAAAAGATACAGCGTTGGCCTTTGTCCATAAAGGCGATTATCTGAAAGCAATGAATTTACTCTATAGACTAAAGGAGCCGGTAAACCTGTTTTTTGATAAAGTGCTTATAATGGCGGAAGATAAGGACCTCAGAAATTCCAGGCTGGGATTATTAAATAATATTCTATTATTATTAAAAAATATTTGCGATTTTTCGGCTCTTTCATATTAAGACAAAAATATAAAATATATAAAATATCTTCGGAGGATTAAAATGGCAAAATATGTGTATTTTTTTGGAAACAAGGACGCCGATGGAAACGGAACCATGAAAAATCTCCTTGGCGGAAAAGGAGCGGGCCTTGCTGAAATGACAAACATAGGGATAAGAGTCCCGGCCGGTTTTACCATTACCACCGAGGTATGTTCATATTATTATAATAACGGGAAAAAATATCCGGAGGAGTTGAAAGAAGAGGTAAATAAGAATTTAAGAATAGTGGAAGAAGCAATGGGGGCTAAATTTGGGGATTCCAAAAATCCCCTTCTTGTTTCCGTCAGAAGCGGAGCGAGGATTTCAATGCCCGGGATGATGGATACCGTTCTTAACCTGGGGCTTAACGATGAAGCGGTTAAGGGCCTTATAAAAAAATCCGGGAATGAGAGATTTGCTTACGATACCTATAGAAGGTTTATTCAAATGTTTTCAAACGTGGTGCTTGGGCTGGATGCCTCTTTGATGGAATCCGCCCTTGAACAGAAAAAATCAGAAAAAGGCGCGAGAAACGACAACGAATTAACGGCTGAAGACCTGAAAGACCTTGTCAAAAAATTTAAAGGCATAGTAAAAAAGGAAAAGGGATTTTCTTTTCCGGATAACCCCGTGGAGCAATTGTGGATGGGGATATCCGCCGTATTCGAATCATGGAACGTCCCGAGGGCGATTACCTATAGAAAGCTCAACAAGATTCCGGAAGACTGGGGAACAGCCGTGAACGTCGTTTCCATGGTATACGGCAATATGGGGAATTCCTCTGCCACGGGGGTTTCGTTTACAAGGAATCCCTCTACGGGCGAAAATGGTTTTTACGGGGAATACCTTATAAACGCTCAGGGAGAAGATGTCGTCGCGGGGATAAGGACCCCTCAGCCGGTCAACGAATTTTCAAAGAAAAACCCCGGGGATATTTCCCTTGAAAAGGTCATGCCGGAGGCATACAAGGAGCTCCTTGATTACGCCCGTCTCCTCGAAAATCATTATAAAGACATGCTTGACCTTGAATTTACCATTCAGGAAGGGGTTCTTTACATGCTCCAGGTAAGAAGCGGCAAGAGAACGGCCAAGGCAGCCGTTAAGATAGCGGTGGACATGGTAAACGAGGGTCTTATCGATAAAAAAACGGCCGTAAAAAGGATAGACCCGAACGGGGTAGCCCAGCTTATGTATCCTACTGTCGATACAAAATCCAAAAAGGACGTTATCGCGGCGGGACTTCCCGCGTCTCCCGGCGCGGCGAGCGGGGAAATAGTTTTCTCCGCCGAGGAAGCCGAGGAAGAAGTAAAGAAAGGCAAAAAGGTTATTCTCGTAAGGATGGAAACCTCCCCGGAGGATATCCACGGCATGGCTGTTTCCGAAGGAATACTAACCGCAAGGGGAGGGATGACCTCCCATGCCGCCGTCGTGGCAAGGGGTATGGGCAAGTGTGCCGTGACCGGGTGTTCATCAATCGAGATAAATGAAAAAAATGGGGAATTAACCGCCGGAAACAGGAAATTCAAGAAAGGAAGCGTAATCACCCTTAACGGTTCAACCGGAGAAGTATATAACGGACAGGTAAAAATGGTTACCCCTGAATTTAACGAGGATTTCTTAAAAATAATAAATTATGCGGACGAATTCAGAAAGTTACGGGTAAGGGCAAATGCGGATACCCCGGAAGACGCGCGGGTCGCGAGAAAATACGGCGCGGAAGGAATAGGGCTTTGCCGTACGGAGCATATGTTTTTTAAGGGCGACAGGATAAAAGCGGTAAGGGAGATGATCCTTTCCGACACTCCCGGGGAAAGACAGGTGGCTCTCGCAAAGATCCTTCCAATGCAGAGGTCCGATTTTCTTGAGTTATATTATGAAATGAAGGGTTATTCCGTAAATATCCGGCTTCTTGACCCGCCGCTCCACGAGTTTTTGCCAAAGACCGAAGCGGACATAAGGGAGCTTTCCGCGATTATGAAGGTCCCTTACGAAAGATTAAAATCCAAGGTGGTTTCGCTTCACGAGGTTAATCCCATGCTGGGCCACAGGGGGTGCAGGCTGGGCGTAAGTTATCCCGAAATTTACGAGATGCAGGTTCAGGCGATAATGGAAGCGGCCTGCGAATTCCATAAGAAAGGAAATTCTATAACTCCCGAGATTATGATTCCGGTTGTGGGAATTTATGAGGAGATAAAGCTTCTTAAAGAACTTGTTTATAAAAAAGCAAATGAAACAATGTCCAAATACGGGATTAATTTTAAATTCCTTGTCGGAACGATGATAGAGCTTCCGAGGGCCTGCATGGTCGCCGACGAAATCGCCAAAGAAGCGGAGTTTTTCTCTTTCGGGACGAATGACCTTACCCAGACTACATTCGGATTTTCGAGGGACGATATAGGCGCCTTCCTGCCCGATTACATCGGTAAAAATATCCTTAAGGTGGACCCTTTTGTCGAGCTTGACAGAAGCGGGGTGGGCGAATTAATGAAGATAGCCGTCAACAAGGGGACTAAAACCAGGCCGGATATTAAGCTTGGAATATGCGGGGAGCACGGGGGAGACCCATCGTCCATAGAATTCTGTCATAATCTTAATCTAAATTATGTAAGCTGTTCCCCTTACAGGGTGCCTGTGGCCATAATCGCGTCGGCTATAAGCGCCCTTAAAGATTGATGATTTCAGAAGACATAGAGCCTTATTCCCTGGCCTCCTTCTCGCTGGAGGCCTCTTTTTTTCTGGAAGGGGGAATTCCTGAATGGATTTCTCAAGGCCCGGCGGTATTTTTGTGTTCGGATTACTCTACCGCGAAGGGAATTTACGACGCTTTTTCTTTTTTTCAGAATATCCTTAAGAAATCAAACCCCCTGTTCAACCAAAAAAGTGTCTTTTTTTGCGAAGACATAATCCCGTTAAGCATTTTATATGACATTAGAAATAATCATAATTCCGCTATAATACTCACTCCTTCATCATTTTTCTCCGGCGTGCCGGATTATGAAAATATTGAGAGGTCCTTCCTGAGCTTTAAAAAGGGTTCGGCGTTTTCCATGGATAAATTAACCAAGACCCTTCTTGGTTTTGGCTACGAGAGGGTCAACCAGGTTGAGAATTATAATGAATTTGCGGTAAGGGGGGGGATAGTCGACATTTATGCTCCCGAAAGCCCGTTTCCTGCAAGGATGGATTTCTTTGACGAGATAATAGAATCCATCAGGTATTTTAACCTTAACTCACAGAGGAGCTTCCAGGATATTAACAGCTTTGCCGTTTTCCCCGAAAACCAGGATTTTATTGAAAGAAGGCTTAACCTTTTAAACGTTCTTGAGAAACCGGTTTTATTTTTTGAAAACCCCCTGGAGGGCTTTAAGGGGTTCCTTGAGAGAGGGGGGAACAGTTCATTTTTTCTTAAGGGATTGGAAAACGCCTTCAAAATTTTCAGCTTCGACGCAAGAAAATCGGAAATATTGTCCTGCAAAAAAGGCAGTATCGATTCATGCGATACGCTCTTTAAATACACTGGTAATTTTAAAAGGCCTTTATTTATAAAAAATTTTAAATATGAAAACGGGGAGCTGAACCATAATTTGATCAGGAAGACTTTCCTGAAGCTTTTTGAGAGGAAATACCGCGTTGTCCTTTCCGTAAAAAACGAGGTTCACCGGGAAAGAATGAAAGGAATATTTTCCTCGGCCGGCATTGAAGAGGGGGATGGATTTTCTATAGAGACGGGAGGAATTTCTTCAGGATTGATATCAAGAAAATATCGTCTTCTTGTTTTTACGGGCGAAGAGCTTTTCAGGCAGCATTTAGATATCCTTGATTATGAGGGAATAAAGCAACCCGCGGGGATTGATTATTTTGAGCCTTTAAGGGATATATCGCCCGGGGATTTTGTGGTCCATGATGAATTCGGCATAGGTAAATTTAAGGGAATTAAAAGAATTTCCGCCAACAGGACCGAATCGGATTATTTCGAACTGGTTTTCGAGGGGGGCGACAAAGTTTATCTTTCCGCCGAGAAGATTTATTTAATGCATAAATATATTTCCTCTTCAGCAGAACACGAGCCTAAATTAAGCAGGCTCGGAACGAGTATATGGAAAAAGCATAAAAGGACCGCTAGGGAAAGGATTAACGGAATAGTGGAAGATTTAAAGGTGTTGTACGCTAAAAGGGCAACCCGGAGGGGGTTTGCCTTTTCAACGGACGACGAGCAGTTAAGGGAATTTGAGGAAGATTTTCCCTTCGAGGAAACCATGGACCAGGCAAAGGCCATAAATGAAGTCCTTTCCGATATGCATCTTAACAAGCCGATGGACAGGCTGATATGCGGGGATGTGGGTTTCGGTAAAACCGAAGTTGCCCTGAGGGCAGCCTTTAAGGCGGCAATGGACGGAAAACAGGTGGCCTTTCTCGCTCCCACGACCATACTGGTTGAGCAGCATTTTAATAATTTCGAAAAAAGGCTTGAAAAATATCCCCTGAGGGCAGCTTATTATTCGAGATTTATGAACCGCGCCGAGGAAAAGGCCGTCCTTGAAGGGTTGAAAAACGGCGGTATAGACATAGTAATAGGCACTCATAAACTGCTTGGAGACAAGATAAAGTTCCATGACCTCGGGCTTCTCATTATCGACGAAGAACAGAAATTCGGGGCGCTGCAGAAGGAAAAAATAAAAAAGATGCGCATGGACGTGGACGTGCTTGCAATGAGCGCGACCCCCATTCCCAGGACCCTTTATCTTTCCCTTTCTGGTATCAGGGACTTAAGCATAATAGGAACCCCTCCCGCGGGCAGGAAAAATGTAATTACGACTATAATGGAATATGACGCGCAGACAATAAGACAGGCGATATTAAGGGAGACCAAAAGGGGCGGCCAGACTTATTTTATTACAGGGAAAATTTCGGAACTCGAAGAAATTTATAAAAGATTATCCGCCCTTATACCCGACATAAAAATAGGAATCGTTCACGGAAGATTAAACGCTTTTGAAATTGAAGACATAATGCATCGGTTTTACCGAAAGGGATATGACCTTTTATTAAGCACATCGATTATAGAATCAGGTCTTGATAACCCGAACGTGAATCTTATCGTTATTAATAACGCCGAAAACTTTGGGCTTAGCACCCTTTACCAGCTAAGGGGCAGGGTGGGAAGGTCCCATATACAGGCATACTGCTACCTTATAGCGGGGGTTGGACTGAATAACCTTACGGGAGAGCAGAAAAAGAGGCTGAATTCGCTTAAGGAATACAGCGAGCTCGGTTCGGGATTCAGGCTGTCCATGGCGGATCTGGAAATCAGGGGGGCGGGAAATATCCTTGGAGGCGCTCAATCAGGGCACATCGACGGGGTCGGCCTCGAGATGTGCATGCAGATGCTTAATGAAGAAATTGATAAAATGAAAGGAATAGCGCTCCCTCGCAATATAAATCCCGAAGTAAAAACAACCCTCCCCGTCTTCCTGCCGGATTCTTATATTGAAGACAACAAAACCAAACTCAATATATACAGGAAACTTTCTAACTGCGTTGACATTTCCAAAATCGAGGACCTCAAAAAAGAGCTTAAAGACAGGTTCGGGAAACCCCCCGCGGAGGTTGAAAATCTCATTTATATCGAAGCACTCAAGGTATATATGAGAAATTTAAGGATTAATGTTATAGACATGATGGACCCTCAAGCGATAATGTTCAATTTCCATGATGCCGCGGCCGGTTTTCCGGAAAAGATAATAAAGTTTGTGAACGACCCTGAAATCGCAAGGCATTTTACCGTGAATTTAATAGAGGGGAACGATTCCCGGGAAGGGTCTTTTTTTATAAGGTTCAGGCATAAGGGTAACAGGGAGGCCGGGACCAGGAATGACGCCAAATTTATCTTGCAACGGCTGGATAGCTATGTTAATATTAAATGATGTAAATTTTCCGATTCAGTAATTTATAACTATTTTTTAAAACAAAGAGGCAAAAATGAAAACAAGAGTAGAAGAAAGTAAGTCCGCGAGGACCGTAAAAATAGGAACAAGGTTATTTGTAGCCTTGTGCGCCGTTGCTTTGTCGGCGGGATTATACGGATGCGCGAAAAAGGGCCCTTCATCGGATGTTATAGCGACTGTCAACGGTAAACCCATAACGGTAAAAAGGTTCAAAACTGAGATGGCCAAGCTTCCGCCGCAGCTCCAGTCTTATATACAAACCCCTGAGGGCGAGAAAAAATTTATAACCAGCCTTGTCGAAAGGCAGATACTGGTAAATGAAGCTATTAAAGAAGGGATCAATAAGACGGACGCCTACAAGGACCAGGTGTCCGATTTCAAAAAAGGCATGCTTGTTCAGCTTCTTTTGAAGAAAGAAGTGGCAGACAAGATAAATGTTACGGACGCCCAGGCGGAGGCATTTTATAAGAGCCACTATTTAAGCTTTAACCTTCCCTCGATGATTAACGTGAGCTACGTACAAACCAACTCCATGAAGCAGGCGGAAGCGGTGTACGCACTCCTTCAGAAAGGCGAGCCGTTTGCCTCGGTGGCTGAAAAGTATTCCACCGCCCCGAATAGGAAAAGCGGGGGTGTTCTTGGCTGGATAAAGTTCGAACAGACGACGCCTTCTTTTAACAACGCAGCGTTCAGTATCCCTAAGATCGGGGATTATTCCAAAATAGTAAAGGTGGGGGGGAATTTCGATGTAATCCGTCTTAACAACGCCCGGACCGGCAAACCCAAACCTTTCGAAACCGTTAAGAATGAAATTATAATGATAATGAAGCAGCAGGAAGGCACCAAGATGCTCAAGGACTTTGTAGACGGTTTAAAATCCAAGTCGAAAATTAAGTATTTTTATGGGAATTTACCGTCATTTCCGGCAGTTGCCGCGCCCGGCTCAAATCCATCAGCCCCGGAGGCTCAGGGAAAGGCACAGGCGAAATAAAACATAAGATCCAGATGGATATTAAAAAAGCAAAAAGATTTCTTATATATTCGGTTGCAGGGATATTATTCGCAATCCTTCTTGTATTTCCCTTAAAAAGGGCAAATGCCGTAATTGTAGACCAGGTTATCGCGATTGTGGATAATACCCCCGTAACCCTTTATGATTTCGCGAAATTCAACCCGAATTCCTTCAGAAGCTACGAAGCCGTCCAGGAGCAGGCGTCCCAGGGCATTTTCACCTCAGGGGACGCCCAGGCCATTTCAGAAACCAGGGTGGTTATCACCGCGCTGATAAACAAAATACTTCTCGAGCGCGAAGAGGAAAAGGCCGGCATCTATATTCCAGATAAAAGCCTTAATCTCTACGTCAAAGATATTGCCCTTTCCAATAATCTTACGGTTGACGGCTTTTTCGCTCTCCTAAAAAGCAAAGGCATTAGCAAATCTCAATATATAGCCCATCTTCGGGAACACTTTATGAAGCTCAACCTTTTAAGAAAGGTTTACGGGAACAAGATGATAGTTACCGACAAGGAAATGCGGAATTATTACAGGGCCAATATAGAAGAATTCAGGGGAATGCCCATGGTGGATTTAAAACTTATATTCTTGTCCGTTCCCCCGGGGGCGTCTAAGACACAGTGGGACAATACATACAAGTTGATGGAAAAAATAAGGGGATTAGCGCTTAGCGGAAATGAAAGCTTTTCTTCGCTGGCCAAAAAATATTCCGAGGACCCGTCGGAGAAAAACGGTGGACGCCTTGGGTATGTTTATAAAGATAAACTCTCCCCGTCATTTTCAGATTACGCTTTCAGTCTTTCTGTCGGAGATGTCAGTAAAATTATAAAATCCCAGTTTGGATACAGCCTTATTAAAACGGTCGGGAAGAAAATGGGGAAATTTGAAACCTATAAGATGGTTAAGCAACAAATATTTTCCGTTCTTGAAGGTAACAGGGTTAAAAGATACACTGACAGGCTTTTGAAAAAGCTTCGAAAAAACTCCTACGTTAAGATCTTAATCCCTGTTTGATAATTAAGTAAAATTGGTTAAGGAAAATAGTTTCATAGGAATAACAATGGGGGATCCCGGCGGCATAGGCCCCGAGATTACCGTAAAATCCTCGCTTCATCTCGTTAAATCCGGAAGCCCCATAAGACCTGTCATAATCGGCTCCCAGGAATGCGTATCCGGCGTCTTAAAAAGCCTTAATTCAAAAACCGGGCTAAACGTAATTGATTTGAATTCTTTCTCCGAGGCACGGTATAATCCTGCCCTCCTTAATATTATAGATACTTCGAAAGAATCGTACAGGCACGTAAAATCTGGAAAGATTAACCCCCGCTACGCGAAAGACACGGAGTCCTTCATTTCCACCGCCGTGGACCTATCCCTGAGGAATAAAATTGCCGGATTTGTCACGGCGCCCATTAACAAGGAGATGATGATAGAGGGAGGAGCAAGGTTCGGAGGGCACACGGAACTCCTTGGGCACCTGTTAAATTCGGAAAATTACGCCATGCTCTTTTATTCTAAAAAAATAATTACAGTGCTTGCCACTATTCATGTTCCTTTAAGAAATGTGCCGGGGAATATTTCAAAAGGGCTTATTAAAAGAATAATCGAAATTTCTTTTAAATCCATGTCAATTGATTTCGGAGTAGGCAAACCCCGGATCGCCCTTCTTGGTTTGAACCCCCACGCCGGAGAAAATGGAAACATGGGTTCCGAGGAAAGAGATGTAATAATTCCAGCGATGAGCGAATTAAAGAAAAAAGGGATAGACGTTCACGGCCCCTATCCCTCTGATAGCTTTTACGCCCGCAGGTACAGGGATTATGACCTTGTGGTATCAATGTACCATGATCAGGCCCTTATCCCGTTCAAACTTTTATCGTTTGACGGGGGCGCTAACGTCACCATAGGGCTTGAAGTAGTCAGGACATCCCCCGTTCACGGAACGGCTTACGATATCGCGGGGAAAAACATCGCGAGCACAGCCAGCATGCTGGAAGCGATAAGACTTTCAAGCCGGATTTCAAAGAACAGGCGGAAACACAAAGTATGGAAAGAAAAATAATCATAAAGGGCGCAAGGCAGCATAACCTGAAAAATATCAATATCGAGATTCCCAAAGACCGGCTTATCGTCATAACGGGCCTTTCCGGGTCGGGAAAATCTTCGCTCGCGTTCGATACGATATTCGCCGAAGGCCAGAGAAGATATCTGGAATCTTTATCCTCATACGCGAGGCAATTCATGGAACAGATGGAGAAGCCGGACGTAGATTCCATTGAAGGGCTCTCTCCCACCATTTCAATAGAACAGAAATCCGTAAGTAAAAATCCCCGTTCAACCGTCGGCACCATAACGGAAATATATGATTACCTGCGGGTTCTTTTTGCCAGGATAGGCGTTCCATATTGTTATAAATGCGGGAAAAAAATCGAGCCTAAAACCATAGACCAGATGGTCGAGTCCGTGTTTTTTAACAACACCGGGGAGAAATTAATCGTACTGTCCCCTGTCGCGATAGGAAGGAAAGGGGAATTCAGAAGCAAATTCGAAGATTATTTAAAGCATGGGTTTTACAGGATTTATGTTGACGGAGCGGAATACAGCCTCGAGGACAGGATTCCGCTCGACAAGAAAAAAAAGCATAATATAGACCTTGTCATCGACAGGATAATAGTCAAAGAGGAAAATAGAAAAAGACTTTTCGACGATGTCGAACTTGCCCTGAAATTGTCCCAGGGCATTTTAAAACTAAAATATGAGGACAGGGAGGAATTTCTTACCGAAAATTCCATTTGTCTGGAATGCAATATAAGCTACGGTAAACCCGAGCCCGCTTTTTTCTCTTTTAACAGCCCCCAGGGGGCCTGTTCGTTTTGCGGAGGCCTTGGTTTCAAGGAATACTTCGATGAAGACATTATAGTGCCCGAAAAAAACCTTTCGTTAAGAGAGGGAGCAATCGCGGTTTTTATTAATTCAAGCCCGGTTTACAAAAATCAATTAATCCAGGCGCTTTCCCTGCATTACGGTTTCGATCCCTTCGTTCCGTATAAAGACCTGCCAGATAATGTCAGGAGCGCGATTTTATATGGCTCCGGGGAAGAAAAAATAAAATTTTATGACCCGATGTCGGGAAAAGAACCGTTTCACCTTAAGAAATGGGAAGGGGTAATACCCTTGCTTGAAAAAAGCATGAATTCCCCGAATTACATAATAGATCCCCGCAAGTTTATCAGCGAAAAAGCATGCCCTGAGTGCTTCGGCTTCCGGCTGAAAAAAGAGTCCCTTGGATATAAAATCAATGGAAAATCAATAATGGACATATCGAATCTAAGCATTAAAGAATCCTTAAGATTTTTTGAAAACCTCGAGCTGGACGAATATGAGCAAAACGTAAGCTCAAGATTGATAGGGGAGATAAAGGAAAGGTTGAATTTCCTCGTAAACGTGGGCTTAGATTACCTCACGCTCTCCAGGGCGGCCCAGACCCTTTCGGGAGGCGAATCCCAGAGGATAAGGCTTGCCTCGCAGATAGGTTCCGGTCTGACGGGGGTTTTATATGTCCTTGATGAGCCGAGTATAGGCCTTCACATGAGGGACAACGAGCGCCTCTTGAAAACCATTATGGGCTTGAGGGACAAAGGAAACACGCTTTTAGTGGTGGAGCATGATATGCTTACGATGCTCGAATCGGATTATATTATAGATATGGGTCCCGGCGCCGGCAAAAACGGCGGATATATCGTAGCGAGCGGAACCCCGTCGCAGATCATGAATAACAGGGATTCATTGACCGGGAAATATCTCTCGGGCAGGCTTTCCATCCCCATGCCCGAAAAGAGAAGAACCCGGGACCGGGGCATTATTAAGATAACAGGCGCAAGGAAGAACAATCTAAAAAATATAGACGTTGAAATTCCCCTTGGTAATATTGTCTGCATTACCGGCGTATCGGGTTCGGGAAAAAGCACTCTTGCCATAGACACTTTCTATCAGGCTGTTTTTGCGTATAAAAACGGCTCCGCGAGGGATTTTATGAAATGGGGCATAAGCGGCATTTCAAACCTTCATCTTATAGACAGGATTATAGACATAGACCAATCCCCCATAGGAAGGACTCCCCGTTCCAATCCTGCCACCTATACGGGCGTTTTCACGCTGATAAGGGATATTTTCGCCGGAACTAAAGAGGCAAGGTCGAGGGGTTACAGTCCCGGCAGGTTCAGCTTCAACGTAAAGGGGGGAAGATGCGAGGCCTGCGGGGGGGACGGGGTGAAGAAAATAGAAATGCTTTTCATGCCCGATATTTACGTGGTGTGCGATGTGTGCAAGGGGAAGAGGTATAACCAGCAAACCCTTGAGGTCACATATAAGAACAAGAATATATATGATGTTCTTAACATGACGGTAAAAGAGGCCCATGAATTTTTTGAAAAAATTCCTGCGCTCTCCCACAAGATAAAATTCCTGATGGACGTAGGGCTGGATTATATAAACCTGGGGCAGATAGCGACAACTCTTTCCGGAGGAGAGGCGCAGAGGATAAAGCTTTCAAAAGAACTCTCGAGGCCAGGGCAATATAAAACGCTCTACATCCTTGACGAACCTACGACAGGCCTTCATTTTGAGGATATAAAAAAACTCCTCGGCATATTAAACCTGCTTGTTGATTCCGGAAATACAGTTCTTGTCATAGAACACAACATCGATGTAATTAAATCCGCCGACTATATTATAGACATGGGGCCGGAAGGCGGAGAAGACGGTGGAAATATAGTCGCGACAGGCACCCCCGAGGAAATAATGGCCGACAAGGATTCCGTCACGGGAAGATATCTCCTTAATTCCCTTATATAATCTCTTCTCAAATTATCTCAAATTATTTCATTTTATTTCATAATATTGCATATTGCAAATTCATGAATTATACTAAACCTTATGTTTCCTGTATTTATGAATTTTTAAATTTGGCATAGAATATGCATATTCATACTTTCGTGTGTAAAATTTCCATTTATCTATTAGTTTATTTATAAATTAAATTAAAAAGGGGGAAGAGTTAAATGGCAGAAAAGAAAAATATCGTTTGCGAATATGTGTGCCTGACCACGGAGCAAGCAAACCAGAAAATCGAAGTATGCGGCCTTAACTGCGTCGAAGAGGAAAAAAAGAATCCCGTCAAGGAGTTTCTCAAGAGGTTCTGGGGTCCCATTCCATGGATGCTGGAAGCCGCGGCAATACTTGAGGTCATAGCCGGGATTGCCAGTAATAAACCGGTAAAATATATCGAGGCGAGCGTAATAATCGCCCTCCTCGTATTTAACAGCATAATGTCGTTTTTGCATGAAGGAAAGGCGCAACAGGCGCTGGAGCTTTTAAAACAGAGGCTTGCCGTCAAGGCAAAGGTCATGAGGGACGACAAATGGACGATACTTGACGCCAAGTATCTTGTCCCGGAGGACGTCGTCCATTTAAGGATGGGCGATTTTGTTCCGGCCGACATTAAAATCTTAGACAGCAACATTCAGCTCGACCAATCTGCCCTTACGGGGGAATCCCTTCCGGTTGAGGCAGAGGCCGGTACCGTCGCCTATTCCGGTTCAGTGGTAAAAAGGGGAGAGGCGACAGGAATAGTTGTCGGAACAGGTAAAAACAGCTTTTTTGGGAAGACCGCCGAACTCGTGAAGATTGCGAAAACCAAGAGCAATCTTTCTAAGATGATTTTCAAGATCGTTAAATACCTTATGGCCATAGATTTTGTCCTTCTGGCTTTCTTCCTGGTTTACGGTATTTTCTTTCACTTTCCTATCATCGATACAATCGTTTTCATATTGGTCATACTGATAGCGGCTATTCCCATAGCGCTGCCGGCGACGTACACCCTTTCGACCGCCCTTGGCGCCGTCGAGCTTTCCAAAAAGGGCGTTTTGACGACCAAGCTTTCGGCAATAGAGGAATCCGCTTCTATGACAATTCTCTGCTCCGATAAGACGGGCACGCTTACCGCGAACAAGGTCATACTGGAGGACGTTACCCCGGTTGAAGGGCATTCAAAAGAAGAACTATTGAAATACGCCGTAATGGCAAGCGACTCAAGGAGTCAGGATGCCCTTGATGACGCAATCTTCAAGGTTTCTGAACCTTTAAACATAAAAGAGGAAGGAACCAGGGTTTCCTTCACGCCGTTCGATCCAGCGACAAAAAGAACGGAAAGCAAATACAACGTAAACGGTCAGGAAGTCCAGGTTTTCAAAGGCCAGCCCAAGACCATCTGGGGGCTTACCCAGGGAGGGAAAGACGCCGGGTATAAGCACGAAGACATAGAAAGAAGCTTGGCGACCAAAGGCGAAAGGGTTCTTGCCGTCGCAAACAAGAAAGGAGATAAATTCGAGTTTTTAGGGTTTCTTGGATATATGGACCCGGAAAGGGAAGACTCAAAGCCCCTCGTTCACGAGCTGCGTAAACTCGGCGTGCGTACGATCATGCTTACCGGCGATACCGCCATTACGGCAAGAACAATAGCAAACAGGCTTGACATCGGTGACAGGGTATGCGAGAGGAAAGAACTTATCGAGCTTAGCAAAACAAAGGCGGGCGAAAAGAAGCTCGCGGATTACGACGTATTCGGCGGAATCTATCCCGAAGACAAATACGCGATTGTCAAGGCATTGCAGGACGACGATTATATTGTAGGAATGACCGGCGACGGCGTTAACGATTCCCCGGCGTTAAAACAAGCCGAGGTTGGAATAGCGGTTTCAGGTTCTACCGACGTCGCTAAGGCCGCGGCCAGCGTTGTTCTTACTGACCCCGGGCTTTCCGATATCGTGTCAGCCGTTAAGACAAGCAGGGAGATATTCCAGAGGATGGCCACATGGGTTCTAAACAAGATAGCTAAAACCATAGAGATTTCTTTCTTTACCGTTCTCGGAGTCGTCCTCATGAACTTTATATACCACAAGGATCCGGCCCATTCGTTCGTTATAACGCCGCTCCTCGTTATTCTCCTTCTTTTTACAAACGACTTCGTAACGATGTCCATTTCAACGGATAACGTGAAATACTCCATGAAGCCGAACGACTGGAAGATAAAGAACATGATCATGGGCTCCGTTCCCATGGGCGTATTCCAGCTTATTTTTTCATTTGGCGCCCTTGTGCTGCTTATGCATTATAATTATCCGTTAGGAAAGATCCAGACCATAGTATTTTTAATAATGGTCTTTACGGGCCAGGCAGTTCTGTATTTAGTCAGGACGGGAGGATTATTCTTTAAATCCATGCCCTCGAAGTACATGTTGATTGCCACCATAGGGGATTTTATTCTGGTTTCCCTGCTTGCGCTTCACGGGGTTCCGTCACCCACCGGAGGCATGCCTTTAATGACCGCTATTTCGGTAAGGGACCTTTTCTGGCTGCTCGGCTTCGGGGTGATTTTCATATTCCTTGCGGACTTCGCGAAGATCTGGATATTCAAGAAGTTTGACGTCAGGCCGTAAAATCGAAAAAAAAGTGTCAGCATTTACGAAAAAGAGGGCAGAATTTAAATTCTGCCCTCTTTTTCTTTATTTGGCGATGATTTCCGTCCGCATTTTTAAACAAGGAGATAAAGGGGAAGGCCTACCGGAGTTTTTCGTATATGTCGTATTGCTTCAACTTTCTCCAGAGGGTGGAATATGATATATCGAGGATCCTGCATGCCTCGCTTCTTTTGTACCGTGCCTTTTTGAGGGCGTGCATAATCCGGTTTTTTTCGGAAGTGATATCGAAAATATCTTCGTTTGAGCTCCGCAGCGTCTCGGTGAACTGCGCTGAACCCTGCTTTGGTTCGGTTCCAAATCTGTTCTGGCCGGAATTATTTTTTTCGTTTCTTACGAGATAAGGCTGGTAAGGGGTCCTTAAGCCCTGGGACTGGGGCCGGACCAGGGATATTTTCGGTCCCGGATTTATGCCACACTCCGTTAGCGAACTGACCTTTTTGAATCCCTCCCTGTTAAGTATCTGTATTCTGTCAAGGGCGGACGTCAACTCCCTTATGTTGCCGTGCCATGGATATTCCAGACATTCGTTAATGAACCTGCTGCCGCATGAAATATCCAGCCTTTCCAGGTAATTTTTTATAAAGTACTTTATGAAATTGGGTCTTTCCCTTAAAGGAGGGACATTTACCTTTATGGTAGAAATCCTGTAGTAAAAATCCTCCCTCATAAACCCATCCCTTATTTTTTCCTGCAGACAGGAGTTTGTGGAGAAAGCGGTCCAGAGGTCAAGGGCCTCGGATATAGTGCTTCCCACTTTTTCGCAGACGCGGTAATCCAGGAAATAAAGGAGCTTTGACTGGTCTTCGGTTGTAAGGGTATCCACGTCGTCAAAGAACAAAGCGCCGTTATTTGCCGCCTGCGCCTTTCCCTCGGTTGTTTCGACGGCGCCTGTAAACGCTCCCTTAAGATGTCCGCATAAAACGGACTGGAAAAGGTCTCCCGATAAGTTAAAACACGAAACGGTTATTAAAGGCCTTTTTTCGAACAACTTTTTTGACACGAGGTTAATAAGAGTGGTTTTCCCGGTCCCCGTTTCACCCTGAATGAGAATGTTTATCTTCTTGTGGGCGGCCCTTTCTATCGTCCTTAAGCACTTTCCAATTTCGGAATTAGGAAATTGCAGAACATATCGTTCTATCAGCTCGTTTTGCAGATTCATTTTATTAAATAAAACGCCTTTTTGTTTTTTAAATTTATTATTATTATTCCAGATTCGAAGATAAAAATCAAATATTAATTTTTAAATAAGGGTAGACAGGTATGAATTTAAAAATTCCGCGCGATATGATATTATAAAACATTATTTAATCCATCCTCTTGAATTAAATATATTTTGATACCGAGGAGAAAAGCAAGGTGGGCTTCCTTAAAAGTTTTTTGGGGGTTTCTTTCAGGATTAAGCTGGTCGGGCTTTTTATTTTCTTTACATTCCTTTGCGGGATTGCCATTTTATACTTTGTTTTCTCGATTTACT
>JAKAPT010000044.1 GCA_021806885.1 bacterium
GTAAGAAATAAACTTGGCATTACTCCTTCGGTCATACAAAAGAAAGAAAACAGCAAAGACTTGGTTTATATCGAAGTTCCTTCCACATCGGCGCCGGTTTCCTGCGACGGAAAATATTTTCTCAGGTCTGGCAGTACTACACAGGAATTAAACGGCAACGAGCTTACTTCTTTTCTTTTGCAGAAATACGGAAAAACATGGGACTCTCTTCCTTCGGAGGCAGGTTTTAAGGATATAGACATAGAAGCGATTAATATTTTTAAAAAACTTGCCGCTCAAAAAGACAAAAGCATTTCAGGCGATGATTCCGTGAAAAAAATTTTGGATAACCTGAAACTTTTAACCGATGACAAAAAAATAACAAGAGCCGCAATTTTGTTATTCGGAAAGGATCCTCAGAGATTTTACATAAGCGCGAAGACGAGGGTCGGAAGGTTTAAAGGCTTGAATATATTAGATACAGTTATATCGGAAGGGAATCTTTTTAATCAGGCGGAACAGGTCGCAGAAGCGGTTAAGAAGCATTTAAACGTAAGATTCGAGATTAAAGAGTTGGTGAGGAGCGATATATGGGATTATCCTCTTGACGCAGTCAGGGAAGCCGTCATAAACGCGATTATCCATAAGGATTATTCAAACGCTGCCGAAATTCAGATTAAGATTTACGACGACAGGATATGGTTATGGAACCCTGGAAACCTTCCTGAACAACTCAAAATAGAAGATTTAAAAAAAGAACATTCGTCTTATCCTAAGAATCCGCTCATTGCCAACGCGTTTTACCGGGCCGGTTTAATAGAACATTGGGGTTCGGGGACCAAACGAATCGTGGATTTATGCAAAGAGCGAAATTTACCGGAACCGGAATTTAGAGAAGAACAGGGCGGAATAAGCGTCTGGCTTTATAAAGATATTTTCAGGGAAGAAAGTTTAGTAAAAATGGGATTGAACGAAAGGCAAATCAAAGCTGTGCTATATGTTAAAGAAAACGGCAAGATTTCCAATGGCGAATATATGGAATTGACAAAAGTTTCAAGGCAAACAGCAACGCGGGATCTGAGCGAGTTAGTTAAGTCTAAAATATTTAAAAAAAGAGGCGTTACAGGCAAAGGGACTGAATACTCTTTCTAACGTCTAACGACTCATAAACGCCTCATTCGACCCATGAACGACCCAATAACGACTCATTATTTCGGACATATAATGAACATTTACGATAGATATTTAAAGAAAGGGGTTAAACGTGATAAAAATCAGTTATGATAAAGAAGGGGACTCATCCCTCTGGGCGCGCCACCTAAAGTAATTTTCCAATCACTGTTTCTTGCGCCGGTTTATTATCGTTTCTTATGCGCCACCGGACGCGCGGGTAACCCTGATAGATATGGCGGAGGATATGCTGAGGGTGGCCCGGCAGAGGTTTAAAGGCAACGCAAATATAAAATATATAACCGCCGATTATTCCCGGTACGACTTTTCTGGAACCTTCGACGCCGTTATCTCTGCCATGTCGATACACCACCTGACCGACGCCGCAAAAAGAAAGCTCTTCGCTAAAATATACGCCCTTCTCAACCCCCACGGCATATTCGTAAACGCCGAGCAGGTCCTCGGGGAAACGCCGGACTTAGACGCCATGTACAGAAATCTCTGGGAGGGAACGATAAGAAACGGCGGAGTTTCCGAAAAGGAAATACGCGAGTGGAAGGAGAGGCTGAAACTCGACAGGGAAGCGACCTCTGAAAACCAGGTAAAATGGCTCAAAAAGGCTGGATTTTCCAATGTCGGCTGCCCTTATAAATTCTTTAAGTTCGCGGTTATTTTCGGGGCGAAGGAATGAAACTATAATTTAAATATGCTATAATTAATCCATTATGAACATTAAAGAAGTAATTGTTCTTGACCGCTATATCGGTTACAAAATAATTTCCGACGAAGACAATAAATCGGCCGTCAAGCAAATTTTAGATGTCATTATATCTTATTTTAAGGTCAATAAAGCCTTTACTCTAAATAAGGTTATTTTATTTGGCTCCAGGAGCCGAAAAGATTATAGATGGGACAGCGATTTTGATATCGTTGTGATTGTTGATGAAAACATTTCCGTCGAAGAAAAATACATTATTCAAGACGAGATACTGGATAAAATATCAAAAAATCGTTATAAGGGCGAAATTTTGGATGTGGAACTTATAGTGTCCGGCTTAAAGAACTTTGCAGAAGCAACAAATTATTTCGGCCATATATTGAGATATGCCCATAAAGAAGGAATAGTTTTGTATGGTAAAGTTTTACAAAGCGGAAAAAAAGTGGCTTAAGGACTGGATTACACAGGCATCTGACGATTTGAGGACCGCGCGGGACTACATTGATAAAGACGAGGATTACGCGAGAAAAAATGTTTGTTACCATAGCCATCAGGCTATTGAAAAATTCCTTAAGGCTTATCTAATAGCAAAGAAAGTTGATTATCCGGATAGCCACAATTTGGAACGATTACAGGCTATGTGTGAAGAACTTGATAATACTTTTAGGGAAATAAAGCCGCTAAACCTGAGAAAATTGACCGGTTTTGCAATGGATGCAAGATATCCCCAGCATGAATATGAGAGGAAGAGAATATCCTCCAATGATGTCAAAGAAGCTTTTAATGCGGCCGTTAAAATAAATAAATTCGTAACGGAAAGGATTAAAAAAATCTTGTCTGGAAACTGATTAAAGGGTAAAAAATAAAGGCGGTATTGGAATATATAGAATATTTTTTAAGGGCTTAAAAACCCCCACAGTCATTTTTTGATGCCCCATTTTACCCAGCAACCATAGGCATTTCCCGCCCCATAACCTCAGACTACGAGCCGGAGCGAAGCATACGCAAGCAGGCGTTTACGAAAAACAACGTTTTTGTGCCTGCTGGAGTGCCAGCGAAGCTCATCTGCAGGCCCGGGGGTTCGTTGCTTTTAGCGTCCGTAGGACGCTCATCCCTCTGGGCGCGCCACCTAAAGTAATTTTCCAATCACTGTTTCTTGCGCCGGTTTATTATCGTTTCTTATGCTCCACCGGACGCCGAGCATGACCAAGCGGTATTTCTATTTAGTGCCTGATACGCTGAGGAAGGCGGTCAACGACGTGTGGGGGAAGAAGCAAAAACTCTAGCCCGATTAAATTAATTTCAATAAATTTTTGTTTTATAATACCAATAATAATTAAAACCTTAATGCTACCAATGGGCAAGGAAAAAACAATAGAGAGAGTTTTATTCGGTCAGTCAGATAATAATATAAATTTTAGCGACCTCAGAAAATTAATGATTTCATTGGATTTTAAGGAAAGAATTAGGTGAGGCCATTTTATTTATACAAAAGAAGATATTTATTAGATAATAAATTTACAGCCTTTAAACAACAACAAATCGAAACCTTATCAGGTTAAGCAGGTAAGGAATATTATTTTAAAGTATAAATTAAAAATTTGAGGAATTACCATGCCTAAGTACGAAATTATAATTTATTGGAGCGATGAAGACGGCAGTTTTATCGCCGAAGCTCCCGAACTGCCTGGCTGCATGGCCGACGGGAAAACATACGAAGAAGCCATAAAGAATATCTACGTTATTATAGACGAGTGGATAGCGACGGCCAAAGAGCTCGGACGCGATATTCCGGTTCCGAAGGGCAGGCTTATGTACGCCTAATGTATAAATATGAAATTATTATTTACCGGGATAATAGGGACAATATTTGCATTGCCGAAGCTCCCGAACTGTCCGGCTGCATGGCTCATGGCAAAACCTACAACGAGGCACTGGATAACGTTAATGAGGCGATAGTATTATGGATAAATACCGCTAAAGAGTTTAACGACCCCATCCCCGAACCGAAGGGGACCCGCCTTATGTATGCCTTATTAAAGGTTTAACCGCCCGCATTAAACCTAAAACCGATAAAATATCAAAACCGGTAACAATGTCCGTACCCATCTACCCACCAAGCATTTTTTTTTTATTGACATACATTGATTCGTAATTATATACTTTAAAAAAATCATATCATTTATCGTTCTTTGTAAAAAATTTTTATCTCAATTGGGAAGGGAAACAGGTGAAAATCCTGTACTGTGCCCGCAGCCGTAATGACTTATGACGAGCCTTTTCCGAGGCCGTTATTAAGGGCGTTCCATAAAGCCACTGGCAGTAAATAGCCGGGAAGGTGGAACCGCCCGCATGTCTAAGCCGGAAGACCTGCCTTTGGAGATATGCAATCAAACTTAATTTAATTAGCGGGAGGTCTAATTATGTTTACTCGCCTTTTCGGTTTTAGTTCCTCAAGTTTCAAACAGAAGGTCATCCTTCTCTATTCCTTTTTGATTTTATTCTTTTTGTTCTCGGCAATAGTCCTGGTAGACAGGTCAAGGGTATTTCCTACGCTGTTAAGCTTGGGCACGCTCGCTTTTTTCTTCGGGCTTAAGCACGCCCTGGACGCCGACCATATCGCGGCGATCGACAATACAACCAGAAAACTTATGAACGACGGCAAGAAGCCCGTAGCCGTCGGTTTTTTCTTCTCTGTAGGACACGCCATATCTGTTTTCATACTTACCATAATAACCGTAATTATAGGAAAATTCGTAGTAAAGGCATATCCTGAAATAGGCGATTTAGGCAATATACTTGGGACCGCGGCCTCCGCCCTTTTCCTTTATCTCATAGCCTTCATGAACCTGATTATCCTTTTTTCCATAGTAAAGATAGCAAGGGATTTTAAGAACCTTAAAAACGACAGGCTGGAAGAGGAGCTTCTGAAAAGGGGCTTTATGTTCAGGTACCTAGGCGGGGTAATGAAGCTCATGAATTCGAGCTGGCAGATGCTTTTCGTGGGGCTTTTGTTCGGAATAGGCTTCGATACCGCAACTGAGGTCGGGGTGCTTTCAATGTCCGCCCTGTTTGCTTCCTCCGGAAGGCCTTTTGTCGACGTCTTGATACTCCCCTTAATCTTCGCCGCGGGAATGATTTTTCTCGACTCAACCGACGGGGTGGTCATGCAGTATGCATATAGTTGGGCGTTTTTAAACCCTATAAGAAAGGTATTTTACAACATTTCCATTACAAGCATATCGGTTTTCCTTGCCTTCTGCATAGGCACCATAGAATGGCTCCAGGTCATAGGCTCGGAATTCAACTTTAAAGGTGAACCATGGAACTTTCTTAACAACATCTCGTTCGCGTCTCTCGGCGGCATTATTGCTGCAATACTGACTTCGGCATGGCTTTTGTCGCTCCTTGTCTATAAATTTTCAGGGGTGGAGAGCAAATACGCCGGGGCGGTTGACGCGGATGATTAAAAACAGCGTCGGCCTAACCGAGAAGATACTTGTTTTTTTAATCCTTCAATTATGGTTTGCGGCATCCGCATACGCCGGGGCCGTCGTTAAGGATCCGTGCGCCGGCAAAAACTCCCTGCTTACACTGGTATCAGTTTCATCCTGCTCGGCCAAGGAGGGAATGATTTTACTGGAGTTAGGCGTCCAGAGCGACATGTTAAAAGTCGGCGGAATAAAATCGAAAATTATTTCTTATCCGGATTCTGAAATAAGGATAGGGATACCCGGAAACAACGAAATAAAATTAGTATTGCCGAATTATAATATTCAAAGTTATGCCGGGGGCGGTATGCCTTCAATGAGCGGCTATGACGATTTCGGGATAGGTTTCAAGCATGAATTTGGTTATACCGAAAATACAATTTATGCGGCCGAAATAACAGTTACGTTTCCATCCGGGAACGGTGGTTTCCAGAATTACGGAACGGATATGACCGGAAAAGGCATATTAACGTATTCGCCGACAAAAGCCCTTTCCGTAGAATTGATACCCGGCATATCATCTTTTACCAGGCTTTCGGACAATGGCCATATAAGCAGGTTTTTCGGCTTTAATCCCGATGTCGTCGCTACTTACCAATTTAAGGACGCGCTTCAGGCATACGGGGAGGTCCAGAGGAATCCACAGCAGGGCGTTGCCCTCTCCGGAAACTACTGGTTCGACTGCGGGTTGCAGTACCTGTTAACTCAAAATATCGAACTCCAATCAGAATATGGCATATTCCTGGACCCGCCCGAAGGCGGTTACGGACGTTATATAGAACTGGAAACAGAGATGATGTTTTGAAAGCATCATTACGTGATATGAACGCTAAATTCGATATCTCCATAACGGATAGTCAAGGTTGCGAAAGGAACTTCCATAAAACTATCGATTCTCTTATTAAAGAATCGATTTTTCATCAAAATACTTTATTGGTAAAATATTAAATGATATAATTTCTGGGAAATTATACAAAAATCCAATAATTCAAACCGGAGATTAATATATGAACGAAAGGAAAACATTTGTCGAAGTGGTGAAAAACAGGAAAAGCATAAGAAAATATAAGGATGAAAACATAGACATAGAAAAAATCAAAGAAATAATATCCCTGTCTTCGAATGCCCCCAGTGGTGGAAACTTCCAGAACTGGCACTGCATTATCATCAGGAATAAAACGGTTATCGAGAAAATGCGTGAAAGCGTAGAGGCGATTTATAAAAAAATCATCGGGAATGCCGCTCCTTCTTATTATACGTTTTTCACTGAGGCGCCTGTCGTCTTAGCCGTCATAGAAAAGCCTTATTACAGTTCGATGGATGAAATTTTAGAGAAAACCGACAAAGAAAGGAATTATATCAGGAAATTTATCGTAAACCCAGGACTTCAAGGCGTTTCAAGCTTTATTACCCATATCCTGCTTGCAGTGGAGAACGAAGGTCTTGGCGCGTGCTGGATGACAGGGCCCCTCATAGCAAAAGAGGAGATTGAAGCCATGCTGGGCGTTAGAAAACCCGACAACCTTGTAGCGCTCATACCTGTCGGACATAAAATAGAAAGAAAATCTAAAAGCGGTAGAAAAGAAATTTCGGAAATAATTACGATTATAGATTGAACTGTTTATGGCCTTAACCGGATTATATCGGGTTAAATCCCGGAAATAAATATTTATTTACGCTGCCCAAAATCTTAAGCCGGCTTGATTAATTCCATTAATTTTGTGTTATAATATTATAATATTAACACATTATTAATAATCCTTAAGAAAATTCTGAAAGGAGGGTTTGTAATGTTAATTGGTCTTGTATGCCCGGCCGGGATGGGCAAAGACACTGCAGGAAACTATTTAGTTGAAGAATGGCATTTTACAAGGTTGGCTTTTGGCGATTATATATATAAAGAAGTTTCAGAAAAATATAGTATCCCGGAAAATATCTTAAGAGATCGTTCAACCAGAGAATGTCCTAATGATGGTCTTAATGGATTATCCCCCCGGCAAGCTTTACAAAAACATGGCCAGGAAAGGCGCAATGAGGATCCTGATTACTGGGTAAAAAAATTATCGGGTCTTATTGATGTTAAAAAAGATACAGTAATAACTGATGTAAGATTCAATAATGAGAAAGATTTAATTAAATCATACGGTGGTTATATAATCAAAATCGTCCCCGTAGGTTTCGTATCAACTTTATCGGAATCAACCAAAAATGATATATCAGAAACCCAAATGATTGATATGGATGCCGATATTTATATTAAAAATATTTATGGATGCACAACATCTTTGATATGTCGTTTATCGTATTTTGTTTATCAACAATTAGTTAAAGAAGAATAGACAACCTCGGCTTATAAGGCAGCTTTCTTACAACGGTTCTCAGTGGGATAATCCTCCATATTGAAAGTACCATTTTTTAGGCGCGGCCATTGCTTAATTCCCTAATCAGGTTTTCAATCCTGCCTTTTATTTCATCGCGCGCCTTTCTGAATTTCTTCATTTCCTCTTCCCCGGTTCCCGATGCCGAAACAGGGTCCTCTATGGGCCAGTGCATTCTTTTTATCTGGGGCGGAGTCACGGGACAGGTTTGCTCGGCATTGCCGCAGAGCGTTATCACCAGGTCCATCTTCGTAAGAAGGGAAGGGTCTATGGCTTTTGACTTTTGCCCCGATATGTCGATGCCTTCCTCCTTCATCGCGGCTATTGCCTTGGGATGGACATAACCAGCCGGATTTACGCCCGCGCTGTATGTTTCCAGAATTCCCTTTCCAAGCTCTTTCGCGAACCCCTCCGCCATCTGGCTCCTGCAGGTGTTCCCTGTGCACAAAAACATTGTCTTTAACACATTACCTCCCGCGGCACTGCGCTTTCCGTGCGTCCTTCAGGCGCAGGAACGCTTCCGGGCGCTCCCTGTCTCCCAAAATCGAATCCTCCGGCATCCCCTCTTCCACAATCTCAATCGTTTTAATCAAAGGTTATTTTCATGCCCTTTTTCTTTATTTCGCGAATTCTAGAAATGTTGTGCGAAAAAACTTTCAGGAAGGCGGCGGAGCACTCAGGGGCAAATTGCGAACCCGAATATATCCGGATTTCATTGAACGCGTAATCGTAGTTTTCAGGGTGGTCTTTATAGGACCTTGGTGCTGTCATTGCATCGAAAGCGTCCGCCACGGATATTATCCGTGCGATTATATTTATTTCCAGGCCCTTTAATCCGTCCGGATATCCTTTGCCGTCCCACCTCTCGTGGTGTTCCTTAACGCCCGGTATTAAATGTTCAAACTTCTTTATATGCTTGAGAATTCTGACTCCGAGCATAGAGTGTTCTTTAATGATTTCGTATTCTTCGGGCGTAAGCTTGCCGGGTTTTAATAAAATTTCGTCCTTTATTCCTATCTTACCTATATCATGCAGGAAAGCCGAGGCCTTTAGTCTTTTCATAAGGCTTTTGTCAATGCCCAGTTCTTCCCCCATGACCACGGCATACCCCGCAACTCTCTTGCAATGGTCCCCGGTGTGGTAATCTTTTATTTCCACCGATTCCGCCATGGCCATTATCGATCCCTTAAGCGCTTCACTCATTTTTTCGGCAAGGGTTGTTTTCTCCTTTTCCGACCAGAAAATATTCGAAATCAGGGAAGCCATGGAAGGTGTGTCTTTGGACTCCTTTATGAAGCATATTGTTTCTTTCTCTATTTTTACGGGGTAGATCGCAGGAACAGGGGGTAAAGTTCCAGTTTTCAGGAGTATTTCGCCGTTAATATCTTCTATCGCGAGACCGGTTATGCCGGCACCGGCCGCAATGTCGAGTATTAAACCTTTGTTTTCCTGTATCAGCCTTTTTATTATTTCAGGATTGATGCCCATTTTTTTAATCCCTAAAGTACACTCTGTATTATATCCTAAATTATTTTTTTAAATGATATAATTTTAGGAAATTATTTAAAAATTCAATAATTCTGGGGGTATAATTTATGTATTAAAACGAGACATTAGTCGAGGTGGTGAAAATCGGAAAGGGTTACTTTCCCCCGGCCGGGTTAACCGGGGATTAAAAATAGAAACTATTTTATTCCTAGGGCTTTGAGGGTTTTAGGGCCGATAATCCCGTCGGCTTTAAGACCATTCTTCTTCTGGAAGGCTTTGACGGCTTTAACGGTCATTGGGCCAATCATTCCGTCGGCCTTGCCTTTATAAAGGCCGTCCTTAGCGAGCATGCTCTGAACTTCTTTGGCCTGGGCAGTGGTTATGCCTTTTTTCATCATCTTTTTCATCATTGGTTTTTTAGCAGCGGGTTTAGACATTGTCACGGCCGCGAAAGAACTTGAAGGAATTGCGACGAAAGCAAGGAGCAATACCAGCAGTAAAGAGAGTTTATGCATTTTTTTTCACCTCCTTTCTATGAGACTTATTTCAAACCTTCTATTTATAGCATTATACTAAATTCAGTGTCAAGGCAAATTTACAATAAGGCTAAAAAGAAATAGTCAAGGCTAAATCTTTAATAAATACAAGTTGTTAGGAGAAGTTTTCAGCAGCATTCCGCTGACGATGAACCGCTGCAATCGCAGGAAGGGGCGCCCCCCGTTTTTATTGCGTTAATTATGGCAGAAGCGCATCCCACGCCGGAGTTTACGGCAATTGCCCCGTATTTACAGTTAAGGGCGCAGGCGCCGCATTCCATGCATAAATCCCTGTCTTTAAGCCCCACCTTTTTATTTTTTACCAGAAATACTCCGTGTGGGCATACGTCTATGCAAACCAGGCAATTAAGGCATTTTTCGGGATAAAATTTAAGGCTTGATATGTTTCCGAGATATTTCATTTATGCGATTCCAAATTGATGAAGTTTATAAATTATTAATAATAAAATCGATATTCCCGCCACCGTGTAATAAACGGGCAAAGCGATTTTTAACTCTTTTTTTACACCCGACATATTCGTAAACGTCGTGGAACCTGTAAATTGCAATGCAAAATAGGAGCTTGCCATTGGAAAAAAAAGAACCCCGGCAACAAAAACCAGAATATTTTTTTGTCCGGATAAATATAACCCTGGGTTTAAAAAAAACAAGGTAATTATGACCGATAAAATCCCTACTATCCATCCCTTTAGCGCAAAAGAACGAAACGGGATAAATGGAAGCAGCGCAGGGGTTATAAGCGTCCCGCCAATAACGCTCGCAAGTCCCAGAAGAAGGAAAGGAATCCCCCCTGACCAGGCTTCTTTAAACAGGATACCACCGGGTTCAAGTCCGAAAAAAAGAATGGCAATAATCGCGAAAACCAGGAATAATTTCATAGCTGGTATTATTTCCATAGGAATGAGGATAATCCTTTCCGCTAACGAAAAATTAATCCCCCTCATTTCAAGAGTTTTCTTTTTGTTTCCCTTGAGGTAGTCTTTAATGTCTTTAGCGTAAACCGGCCCGAAATATACCCTGAAACCGGATTTCTTATATACGGCATCGGAGTTAACGCCCACCGCGCCCAGTTGCGGGACTATTACGCGCCTGTGATTAAGGAAGCTGCCGAGATCGGA
>JAKAPT010000045.1 GCA_021806885.1 bacterium
TCTCTATGATCGTGTCCGCGTCATCGAGTCTATAGCCGTCGGTGAGCGCGCCATAATACCTTCCGAACATTTCTTTAAAGTCGCGGGCGGCAGAGGCTATAAATCTTCTGGAATTATTCACAGCGGTTAAAAGATTGTATCTTGATTCCATATATACGGACGGCTCGCCCAAAGTCCCGAAGGAGTATGGGCTGTCAACATCGAGCTTGTATTCCATGTTAAGCGGGGGCAGGTATTCCCTGACTTTTTCTATTTTGTCAATGGTATCTATGACCTCGAACGTATGCGTAAGAATAAATCCATCCACGTTTATAACGACCGGGAGCAATACCTCAGGGTCTTCGGCTATTTTGTATGCCTGGATGTGCATGTCATACGCCTCCTGGTTATCTTCCGCGACAAGCATTATGGCGCCTGTATCTCTTATAGCCATGGCGTCCTGCATATCGTTCCAGATATTAATCGGAGCGGAAATTGCCCTGTTGGCAAGCGTCATTACGACGGGAAGCCTCATGCCAGCGATATTGTATATGACCTCTTCCATATACAAGAGGCCCTGGGACGCGGTAGCGGTATAGGTCCTGACCCCGCAAGCGCTTGCTCCGAGAACGACGGAGGCGGCGGAATGTTCGCTTTCGACCATTATAAACTCGGACTTTAATTCGCCGTCGGCCACCATTTTAGACAAATGTTCGACGATATGGGTTTGAGGGGTAATCGGATATGCCGCTATGACGCCTGGCTCCGCCAATCTTACCCCTTCAGCAATAGCCATTGAGCCTTCAAGGACCTTTTTCATAATACTCCCGTCAAATTATATTTTATTATTTTTCCACCAGTATCATTTCTATATCGTCCACGGGGCATTCCTGCGCGCAAATCCCGCAACCCTTGCAGTAATCAGGGTCATACCCGTACTTTTTTTCTTTCTTGCTGCCATAGACCACTCCCTCAGGGCAAAAATAAATACACAAATCGCACCCAGTGCATTTTTTATTTTTATATACGGGCACCTCGTTTGCGAATGACCCTGTTTTATTTGAAACGGCGGCCCCGGGCAGGGCGATTATTCCAAGTTTAAAATCCACTCCTGTCTCCTTTTATATAATTGTAAGCGGCCTCGGCTGCCTCAACGTTAGGCTTTCCTACTTTTGGGCCGAACCGGTTGAGAATCTCCTTTTTGACCGATTCCATGCTGACATCGCCGCTTAAAGCGGAAAACGCCCCTAAAAGCGTGGTGTTGACGATCGGCCTGTTTATAATCTTAAGGGCTATTTTAAGCGCCGGAAACAAAACCACGTTCTCCGCCTTTGTCCCGCCAAGTCCGCCTATGATATCCTCCATCCGCGCTTCGGTATTTATTAATATTTTTCCGCTATCCTTAAGTCCCCTGTAAACGGGCACGGATTTCAAAAGCGTGGCGTCCTGGACTACAACGTAATCCGGATTATATATCTGGTTCCTTGTCCTTATCGGTTTGTCGGAAAACCTGGCAAATGCCTGAACCGGAGCGCCTGTCCGCTCCGAGCCGAAAGATGGAAAAGCCTGGCAATAGTTGCCGTCGTCAAAAAAACTGAGCGCGAGAATCGAGGCCAGCGTAACCGAACCCTGTCCTCCTCTTCCGTGCACCCTGATTTCCTTCATCATAAAAATACCCGTAAATTAATTATTAATTTAAATTGTTTTTAACCCGTTATTTTAAATCGGCGTTCTAAAATTATAGCTTTTTGGGCGCGCAAAGTCAACGTAAAAATGCGGGGCAGGGGTCAATTTTTCTTTTCAAAACCGCGGATAAATGAAGGGACGGCATCTTCTATTCCATAAGCCATTATATGTATGCCGTGAACCATGGGCATTATTCCCCTTGCTATTCTTAAGGCAATTTCTACGCCTTTTTCAAGCGGGTTTGAGGAGTTTTCAAGTTCTAAAATAATCTCGTCCGGAATATAAATTCCGGGAATGTTTTTATTCATAAAACGGGCGGTTTTCGCGGATTTCAATATATAGATTCCCCCTATTATTTTAACCGCGGGGAAATTCTTATAATAATCATAGAATTTAATAAATTTCTCGATGGAAAAAACAGCCTGGGTCTGAAAAAAATCGCATCCAAGCCTGATTTTCTTTTCGAATTTCAGGAGTTGGGGCTCAAGCGGTACCGATTCGGGATTAACCGCGGCCCCAATTAAAAAATCGGTTGCCCCGTTCAGCGCCTTTCCGTTCATGTCAATTCCAGAGTTCATTCCCTTTATTATTTCTATGAGGTTTACGGAATCTATGTCGTAGACGGGTTTTGCGTGCTTGTGGTCCCCAAACGATATATGATCTCCCGTAAGCGCGAGAATGTTTTTAACGCCGAAGGCCGCGGCGCCGAGAAGGTCGGATTCAAGGGCCATGCGATTTCTGTCCCTGCAGGTCTGCTGGAAAACTGGTTCCCCGCCAAGCATTTTGATATATACCGAACCGGCGAGGGAGGACATCTTCATATTGGCCCCCTGGTTATCCGTAATATTGAACGCGGTTACCGTGTCCTTAAGGACGTCGTAGACGGCTTTCATTTTTGAGAAGTCTGACCCGCGCTCCGGGGATATTTCTGAGGTATATGAAAAAATACCCTTCCGCAAATTTTCTTTAAATTTGTTGGACATTTATTATTTTCAGGTCTTTTCCGAAAGAAAGGCGTAGGAACCGAGTATCTTGATGAAAATGGTGTATTCCCCGATAGCCTTAAGGGCACGCTTCAAGGGTTCGTCGGTTTCATGAGAGATAACATCTATAAAAAATATGTAATCCCAGTTGAATTTTTTTGAAGGCCTCGATTCGATTTTTGTAATATTTATCCCGTTTTCATAAAACGGTTTTAAAATCTTATATAACGCTCCGACGGAGTTTTTGATCGAAAAAAGTATTGACGTCTTGTCGTTTCCTGTTTTTGCCGTTTTTTCTCCCCTGGAAATAATCAAAAACCGGGTAAAATTATTGCTGTAATCCTCCACATGGGGCATAAGCGGTTTTAAGCCGTAAATCTGTCCCGCTATTTCGGAGGCTATAGCGGCGGATTCCTTGTCTTTTGACGCTCTCACGCATGAGTCGGCGTTGGAAAGAGACTCGACGAGCTCCGCGTTCTTAAAGTTTTCCTCCAGAAATTTCCTGCACTGTCCTAAAGTCTGGGGATGGACATATATTCTTTTAATTTTTGAAATGTCATTTGCCTTTGAAAGAAGAAAATGGCTTACGGGTATAACTTCTTCACCTATAATTGTCACGTCAGATCCCGTAAACATGTCGAAAGTAGCGTTTACCATTCCTTCTATGGTGTTTTCGACAGGGACTACTCCGTAATGGGCAAGGCCTTTAGAGACATAATCAAAAACATCCCCTATTGTCTTGACGGGGACAAGCATTCTTGAAGAACCGAACCTTTTTATCGCGGCAAGGTGGGTATAGGTTCCCTCGGGCCCGAAATAGCAAACTTTGATATCGGACTGAACGGCGATGCAGGCGGAAATCACTTCCCTGAAAATATTTTCCAGGTGTTCATCCCTCAGGGGTCCCGATGAACCCCCGTTAAAAATCTTTATATTCTTATATACCTCGTTTTCTCTTTGCGGATTGTAAAAATTTCTGTTGTTAAGGGATTTTATCTTCCCTATTTTTAAAGCGAGGTTTCCCCTTTCGTTAAGCAATTTTACCAGCTTTTTATCGATTAGGTCTATCTCTTTCCTAAGATCTTCAAGTTCTTTCATGACCGCTATTTTATATAATTATCCAAAAAAAGGCAAAGGGGTTAATACCGGTAAACCGGGTTTTTATTAGCAAGGACCTCGTTAACCCTTTTTACCTTTGTTTTTTTCGGGGATTTTAACGCGGATGATTTTTTTGCCTTGAAGCGTATTTTTTCAATTGCCCTGATAAAATTATCCAGCGTCCTGATAGATTCCGTTTCCGTTGGTTCTATCATTATGGCGCCGTGAATATTCTTAGGGAAATAAACGGTGGGAGGATGAAAACCGTAATCTATCAAGAGCTTCGCGAGCTCGAGGGTTGAGATTTTGTTTTCTTCTATAGCCTTGTCGGTAAAAACGCATTCATGCATGCAAAGCTCTTCTTCAAAAAGGTCAGCGCCTTTAAAGATGCCTTTCATGCGTTTTTTAACATAATTCGCGTTAAGGATGGCAATTTCGCTTACCGAGGGTATGTTTGAGGAGCCAAGGGAAAGGAGATACGCGTATGCTTTTATCAGGACGCCAAAATTACATAAAAATGGGGATATTCTGCCTATAGCATTCTTTCCCCCCTGGAAAAGGCCGTAATTTTGTCCGTCAAAAACAACGTAAGGGACGGGAAGGAAATCCCTTAAATAATCCACTACGCCGACAGCCCCGCCACCGGGCCCGCCGCCCCCGTGAGGCGTTGAAAAAGTTTTATGAAGATTTAGCTGTATCAAATCGATTCCGAGGTCCTTGACCCGTATACTTCCGATAAAAGCATTGAAATTAGCCCCGTCCATATATACGACGGAACCGTTTTTATGCATGGCTTCACAGATAGCCGCAATGTCCTTTTCAAAAAGCCCGGATGTATTAGGATTAGTAATCATTATTCCGGCTACATCCGGAGTTATATATTTTTGTACCTCTTTCGCCTCGATATATCCCTTCGGACCCGTTTTTATTTCAACGGGAATAAATCCCGCGAGGGACGAGCTTGCTGGGTTGGTGCCGTGGGCGCTGTCGGGCATGAGGATAATATGCCTGTCTTCCCCTTTGGACTCAAAATACTTTTTAACAATCTTAAGTCCGGTAAACTCACCGGCGGCACCGGCCTGCGGGGAAAACACAAATGCGTCAAGTCCGGTAAGCTCTTTTAGCATAAGTTCGAAATTGTAAATTATCTTGAGTACTGGCTGAACGAGGCGCCCTGGCGTCAGGGGATGGAGGCTTCTTATATTGCCCATCGAAGATACTATTTCATTTATCCTGGGGTTATATTTCATCGTGCATGACCCTAAGGGATAAAAATTAAGGTCCACGCACATATTCCAGCTCGAAAGCCTGGTAAAGTGCCTTACTACATCCGGTTCGGAAACCTCCGGGAGACAGGGATCCTTTTTCCTGATATATTTCTCGTTGATGAGTTCCCGCGCTTTTTTGTTTATATCCCTTTCCTTTAGCCCGCATGAAGGCACGCTTATGCCCGAAAGGCCTTTAGATCCCTGTTTTATCAGGAGGCCCTCGTTAATGAACATGCCGTTAATTCCTGGAAATTTCATCATATTTTTAAAATTTTATCCCTTTTATAAACCGATTATTTCTTGAGAATACGTGACGTATTTTTCTATATCTTCCATCGTATTGTTCTCGGTGCATGCCACAATGATTTTTCCCCGGCCGGCTTCAACACCCGCCATAATCCCTCTTTCTGCCATTCCTTCAAGAAATTTTCCCGGGGAAATGTTTTTGTTTTTAATCATCAATGTAAACTCGTTGAAAAAATCTCCCGAAAAAACCGGTTCAAAAAGCCCGGAAGACAAAAGCCTTTCATAAAATACATGAGATATTTTAAGGTTTAAAAGCGACAATTCCTTGAAACCATTTTTAGAACATAGGGATAAATAAATTGACGCCCTTACCGCGTTAAGGGAATTATTAGTGCATATATTGGATGTTGCGGCGGCCCGCCTTATATGCTGTTCCCTTGTCGAAAGTATAAACGCGTAGGCGTCCTCTTCCGAGGCATCCTTGGTTTTCCCGACTATTCTTCCAGGCATCTGCCTTACGTATTCCTTTTTTGACCCGAAAATTCCTAAAAGAGGGCCCCCGAAGTTCATATAATTTCCAAAAGAATTCCCTTCTCCCGCGAAAATATCGGCGTTATAAAATCCTGGCGGGTTTATTGTCCCGAAGCATATCGGTTCGGAGTTTGAAACGACAAAAAAGGGCCTGGGATTAAATCCATGGACGACCGGCTCTATAATATCCAGGTCCTCTATTACCCCGAAATAATTCGGCTGCTGGATCACTACCGAGGAAACCTTCCCGTTTAAGCGGTTTTTTAAATCGAGCGTATCTGTCTTCCCCGTTCCGGGATCAATATTTATTATCTCTATATCAGCCTTTATATTTCCTGCGTAGGTTTTTATCAAAGAAAGATAAACGGGGTTTACTGCGGCGGATACAAGAACCTTATTGCCCGTTACCGAAGAGGGATCGAACAGCCTTAAAGACATTAAAACCGCTTCGGAAAGGCTTTCGGCCCCGTCATACATGGAAGCGTTTACCACGTCCATTCCGGTAATTTCAGATACCATGGACTGGAACTCGAATAACGCCATGAGGGTTCCCTGGCTTACCTCGGGTTGATAGGGAGTGTACGGGGTTAAAAATTCTCCCCTTGAAATCAGGGCATCTATGGCCGGGGGAACAAAATGGTTGTAAACGCCTCCCCCGGCAAAGGTGATAAAACCGTTTCCTGAAAGCTTGAAATTAATATCGGAAAAAAATCTTAAAAGACTGGATTCATCCAGCCCGGTTCCAAGGGTTTTTAGTTCACCTTGCCCTATTAAGGGAATATCCCCGACGATCTTATTAAATAATTCTTTTTTATCCTTTATCCCCAAAAATTTATATATCTTTTTGATATCGCCTTTAGAATTGGGAAAATAACGGAAGCCCGACATGGTATGCATGTATATTAAGTATTAATGGGGGCCGGCCGAAGCGACAAAGGACTCGTAGTCGTTTTTGTCCATGAGGGAATTTATGTCCCCGGCATCCAATGGCTCAACGGTGGCGATGTATCCCCCCCGGTAAGGATCTGAATTAATTAGCTCTGAAGCTTCGTTTAATTTTGAATTTACGGATAATACCTTTAAAGAAACAGGGGCATAGATCTCAGAAACGGATTTAACTGATTCAATCTCTCCAATTTTATCCCCTTTTTTATAGGTTTTGCCTGTCTCAGGCAGTGTAATATATACAATATCGCCAAGCTCCGATTGGGCAAAATCCGATATGCCGATATCGTATCCCCCTCCTGGCCTTTTTGAAATCCACTCATGCGAATCAGAAAAATAGAACTTCTCATCTGAGGTCATTTTGACTCCTTTTCTAATTTAATTTGGTTAAGCGCTCTTTTTTCCTATCTTGTAAAAAGGCGGGCTCACAACCTCGGCTTTTTCGAAATTTCCCCTGATATCTATGAAAAAGTTTTTAAGGGATTGAGGATTTACCGAGGAATCCGAAACATATGCGCTCCCTATTGGAAATTTATTGGAAGGGCTGTAGGTTCCGCTCGCAATGCAGCCGATAGGTTTAAGATTTTCGTTCAGAATTTTTTGCATGTGCCTAGGTATCTGCTTGCCGGAAAGCTTGAAAAATATAAGCCTTTTTGCCTTGTTCCTGATATTTTTAA
Organism: bacterium; assembly: GCA_021806885.1. Classification (GTDB taxonomy): domain Bacteria; phylum SZUA-79; class SZUA-79; order Acidulodesulfobacterales; family Acidulodesulfobacteraceae; genus JAKAPT01. The sequence continues at coordinate 7,414 of JAKAPT010000045.1, forward strand.
GGGCTTCTTTGCCTATGTAATCCTTTTCGGCGGAAAGGTATTTTTCTAGGCCCGCGTCATAGGGATTAATGGTTTCGTCGAGTTCATGCCCGTAAAGCGGCAAGGCCGCCTCGAACCTTAGCGTGTCTCTCGCGCCAAGACCGACGGGAAGAAGGTTTGAAAGGGCCGAGTTCTTAAGGAGATAATTCCACAGAATTGAAGTTTTTTCCGCGGGAACGAATATTTCAAAACCAAATTCACCCGTATACCCGCTCCTTGAAATCAGCGCTTCAACATTTATATTTCTGAACAAAACGCAGCCGAACTCGAAATGTTTTAGTTCCCCGAGCGGCTTTGATTTTTGTTTTAAACTAAAAAGTCCGCAACTTCCTGCCTGGGGGTTATCCCCGGTCAAGGAATAAATTATATCTCTTGTTTTTGGACCCTGAACCGAAAGAAGGCCGACTTCATCGCTTATGTTTTTTACGCTTACTTCATTGCCTTTTTTCGCGAATTCCGACCCCTGGAAATTGAGCCAGGAAAAATCCTTGGCGGTATTGGCCGCGTTCACAACCGCCATATACTCGCTGTCTGAAAATTTAAACACGGTAACGTCGTCGATTATTCCCCCCTTTTCGTTTAATATCAAAGAATAGACTATCTGGTTGGGACCGCTTTTTGAAATATCGGCCGTAAAGACGCGGTCGCAGAACTTTCCCGCGTCGGAGCCGCTAATTATTATTTCTCCCATGTGGCTAATATCGAAAAGGCCTGAATTATTCCTGACGTTTATATGCTCTTCTATGATGCTTTTATAGTAAAGAGGCATTAAAAATCCGGCAAACGGGACCATTTTGGCCTTTAGAGCAACGTGGGTATCGTAAAGAGGCGTTTTCTTGTTTTGGGAATTTTCCATAGATTTAATTTATTATGATAAATTTAAAATAAAAAATCAATAAATTTTGCCTGTCAAATCTCAATCTCTTCCCCGAACGAGGGAATATACGAATCCACGCCTTTTGAATGAAGGGCCTCTTTGAAAACTTCCGCCTTCCCCGTCTCGCCGTGAATGAGTAATACCTTTTTAATTCCTTTATTGATAAGGGGCCCCAGCCAATCGATAAGCTCGTCCCTGTCCGCGTGGGAAGAAAAACCTCCAAGCGTATAAACCCTCGCGCCCACATTTATTGATTCGCCAAAAACCCTTACGGATTCCGCCCCGTTAACTATCTCCCTTCCGAGTGTCCCGGGAGCCTGGTAACCGATAAAAACCATGGCATTTTCCTTGCGCCACAAATTGTGCTTGAGGTGATGTATCATCCTTCCCCCGGTGAGCATTCCGCTTCCGGCTATTATCACCGCTCCTTCGGAAATATTGTTTATGTCCTTGGAATCTTCGATATCTCTGACCTTCTTAAGATAAGGCAGTTCAAAAGGGTCCTCGCTTTTAAATTCCTCGTAGAGTTCCTTTTTAAAATATCCAGGATATTTTAAAAAGATATCGGTTATGCCGATGGCAAGGGGGGAATCAAGAAAGACTTTACACTTTGGAAGTTCTCCGGATTTATAGAATTTGCTTAACACAAAAAGCAAATCCTGGGTCCTTTCCATCGCGAAACTTGGTATAAGGACATTCCCTCCGTTTTCCACCGTGTTTTTTATTATCTCAAGAAGCTCGGCCCTGGAATTTTCAAAGCTCTTGTGAAGCCTATCCCCGTAAGTGGTTTCTATATATACGGCCGAGGCGTCATCGGGATAGGAAAAATTATTCAATATGGGCTTGTCCTTGTTGCCTAGATCTCCCGAGAAAATAACGGATTTCCCATTTATGGAGAGTTTAACGAAGCCGGAACCGAGAATGTGTCCGGCATCGCTTATCCTGACCGAAACACCCCCTTTTTTGTCTATCGGGAACGATTCGTCATATTTAAGGACCGGCTCAAAATGATCAAGGGCGGAAAATACGTCCAGTTCATTGTATAAGGGGGGGGAAAATTTTTTGTTCATGTGTATGGAATGTACTTCCTGGTTAAAATTATTATGATGATTATTATGGCTTGACGACCGGAAATGTTTTTTGAGGGCATGGTTGTAGTCTTCGAGCATTATCTTGGCGGTATCGAGGAGTATAAGCCTCGCAAGCTCGTAAGTCGGCCCCGTGCAGAATATTTTTCCCTTAAACCCTTTTTTTACGAGCATCGGTAACCTGCCGCAGTGGTCAAGATGCGCGTGGGTAAGAACGACATGGCTTATTTCCGCCGGGTCGAAGCCCAGGTCTATATTGTGCTCTTCCATGTTATGTCCCTGAAAAAGCCCGCAATCCACCATGATACGCGCGTCCCCCTCTTTCAATATATGACAGCTTCCGGTAACGGTCCTGGCTGCCCCGAATGAAGAAACCTTCATTTTACCTCCCGCGTAATTTTAAAAATGATAATTGATTTTAAAAGATTTTTTTAAAAAGAGCCACGTTTAATATATAATATTTATATTAATAATATTATCATAAACAAAACGAATAAATTCTTTACGATCGATTTAATCGATACTTAACATGGAAAACGCCGTAAATTACCCGGGAGCGGAAAAAGATATTGCCCGTCTTAAGGAAAAGGCAAGCCTTTCCGAAGAGGCCTTCGGCAGAATTCTTGATATTATATCCGATGAAGAAATAAAATATGAACTGAAATTTAACGATATCAAGGAAAAAGACATAGAATACATGAAAAAGATGGGGGTATTGATAAAATCACTCAAAAATGAAGTGGCGGATAAATTTTACGAACACCTGTTGAAATTCAATAAAACGAGGAATATTCTTTTATCCAAAGAAGGGCTTCTCGAACATCTGAAAATAACGCAGGCGGCCTATTTTGAAGGCCTTTTCGATGGGATTTACGACAGGAAATACTTTATATACAGGCTTTTCGTGGGATTCGCGCATCACTCCTACGGGGTCACTCCCTCAATGTATATAGGGGCGTACAACAATTATCTTACGATAATCTGGGGGCTTCTCGAAGAAGAACTTGAAAGGGGGAAAATAAATCTTAACGAAATCTCCGAATTTTATCGTTCCGTGAAAAAAATAATAATGCTCGACGAATACCTTGCGCTCGAAACCTACTACTCCAATCCCTTTACGACCATATGCCCCTGGTAGCCCATCTCTTTTTACCTAGCATGGCCCTGAAATAATTGCAAATCGGCGGGACGAAAACGGCTATAAGGATAGCGTCTCCTGCCGACCAGCCGATAAACGCGTGTCAGAAAGGCCGGGCTTGTGGCACTCTTCTCTTATTGGTTATTTTTTTAATTGGTTGCGGGGACAGGATTTGAACCTGCGACCTTTGGGTTATGAGCCATAAAACCTGCATTATAAGCTATTAATATTATTATGCTTTTAAAGAGATTTAATTTTAGTATAGTAAATATATAGTAAAACA
>JAKAPT010000046.1:0-7153 GCA_021806885.1 bacterium
GATCTCTTGCCGGGAGAGGGGAGGTCCTGGGAAACATACGCGATATCAAAATCCCGGACCCATTCATCTTTAACCTCTTTGCCGATACGGCTCTTGCCCCGGTTTTCAATCAGGTGGCCGTAAATTTCCTCCAGCGAACTGTTGGCGAAGTTAGCCGGGACGATATTCCCTTCGCATCCATAAAGCCTCGCCGCTTTCGAAACCAGTTCGGCCGACTTTATGGAGTCGAGGTTCAAATCGTCCAGAAGGCGGTAGCCGGTCTGGATAGATTCCACGGGAAAACCCGTCATTTTTGATACGAGCGAAAGGAGCTGCCCGGGGGTATCAATGGATATGCCGGATTCTGTTTCAGTATCTTCCTTCCCCGGTTCCCGCGGAATATCGATTTGTATGGGCTGTAAAATCTCGCCGTCTGATAACATCGTCCGCTCGCAGGGGTTCTCTACGAATATGCGCTCTTGAGCGGGTATGAAGGGCCTCACGAGGCGGTTATGGAAAAGGATCGGCCAGTTGACCATGCCTCCATGGACGAAATAGCATGCAAGCACCTTGTTTAAAGACCTGTCGTCCTCGGGCCTGGCCTCGACGGGAATACAAAGCAGGCCTTCTTTGGAAACGATGGACCCGGTTAAATCCGAAAGTACGCGCCCCGGGCCGACTTCGACAAGCATGTCGCATTCCTTCGAAATGTTATTAACGAGCCGTATGAAATCGACGGTATGCGTAAGCTGAGCGGAGAAATGCTCCTTAAGCGGGGTTCCCGGCGAAACGAGACTGCCGTCCATAGAGGTAAACAGCCGCGCGCCGGTCTCTAACAGCGTATCGGGAATCGGGGCGCTATCCGCCAGTATCCGTGAGGCGTCGTCCATGTATCGGGAATGGAAAGCGTTTGCCACCGGAAGCCGTCTTGCCTTAATCCCCCTGGTTTCGGCAATCCGCATCGCGTTTTCGACCGCGCTCCTGTCTCCCGATATGATAGTTTGCGCGGCGGAGTTCATATTTGCTACGACCGCGTAGCCTCCGGCTTTTTCAAGTATCTCCCCGGCCTCCCTGCCGCCGCAGGAGATGCCGGCCATCGTCCCCGCCCCGCCGGCTTTTGCCCCGGTGATTTCCCCGCGGAAGGCCGCGAAACGCAGGAGGGTCATTTCATCGAAGGCCCCGGCCGCGTGAAAAGCGCAAAGTTCGCCCAGGCTGTGACCCCCGACAGCCGAGGGGGTTATGCCGAGATGCCCGAGACGGCGCATCCAGAGAACAGAATTAAGCGTAATCGCCGGCTGGGCTATTCGCGTCATGGAAAGGGCCTCCTTCCATTTGTCGATTTGGGCGCCGTTAATGGCCCTGTCCACGGGCGGGTAAATGTGCCCGCCTATTTTCTCAAAACCGTGTTCCTCAAGATAGCCGTCCGTTTTTTTAAGGATTTCCCTTGCCCATCCATACCGCTCGACGAGCACCTTGCCCATGTTGAGTTGTTGCGAACCCTGCCCCGGAAAGAGAAATCCCACTTTTGGACCGCTTCGCGCGTAACCCGCCCAAATATCCTGCTCGGGACTGGCCTTCGTCATCCCTTCCTTCCAGGGCTCATTTTCCAAAAGGGTGTCCGACAGGCGCTCCAGGCAGGCGGAGATATTGTCTGGAGAGCCCGCTATGATAGCCGCGCGGAAGGGTTCCTGTGGACTTATGCCGTTCGCGAGGCGGCTTGAAAGATCGGCGAGCTCGGCTATACTTATGCCGCGCGCGAGCTTTTTGAGATTTTCTATCTTTGTAATCATATCTCGCGGGTCGGAGGCGGAAATGGGGAACACTTCCGTTTCCTGGCGCGATGCCATGAGCTCGCGCTCCCCGAGCGATGGATTTATTTTGTTTGCGGGTTTGTCGGCGGATTCTATCGTGACATGGCAGTTAATGCCTCCGAACCCCATGCCAGAAACGCCTGCGCGCATTATTTCACCCTCCGGATAGATTTCGCCGTGCATCACCGGAAACAGTCCCTTCGCTTTTTCCTGGAAGGCCGGATTAGGGTCGGAACACCCGGCCGTCGGGGGAATAATCCGCCTGTTGACCGCCAGCACGGCCTTGATAAAACCGCCTATTCCGGAAGCGGCTTTGGTGTGGCCTATTAACGATTTTAAGGAGGTAATTCCGCAGGACCTGAGTCCATCGTCAAGTTTGGAAGCGTCCATGGCCATCGAGATACCCTCCACTTCCGCCCTGTCGCCGGCCGCCGTCCCGGTGCCGTGCCCTTCGATAAAATGAACTCTCGAAAGGCCGTACCCAGCTTTCCCGTAGGCCCGTTTTATTGCCAGAGACTGCGCTTCCGCCTTGGGGGCCGTGATACCGCCTTTCCCGTCCGACGATATCCCCCATCCTCTTAGCACGGCATACACGCGGTTTCCGTGCTTGCGAGCGTCCTGAAGCCTTTTAAGGACGACGAACCCCGCGCCTTCGCCGGGTAAAAAGCCGTTTGCCTTCCTGTCATAGACCCTCATGTCGTCCCTTGTCAGGGCGTTTGTTTTAGCGAAGCCTATTAATTCAAAAGTATCGAGGCTTACGTCCACCCCTCCCGCGACGGCAAGGTCAAGCGTGCCGTTTGAAAGCGATGCCGCGGCCGTCGTAACGGCTATCAATGACGACGAACAGGCCCCGTCGACCGTATATCCCCCGCCGTGGAGGTTTAAAAAATTGCAGATTCTGCCCGCGATGGTGTTGGACAAGTTCCCCGCGAGGGTGTCTTCGGTTATTTCAGGAAAAGCCGATTTATAAATTTCCTCCATTGTTTTCAGGAGTCCGGCTGTTACTTCCGGAGAAAGTTTGTTTTTTGCCGCGGCCGCCCTGAGCGTTTTGCCGACGTAGGGCCACCTCAGGCGCAGGTTTTGGGAACGGCTGTGCTCGCCGGTTAGGGTATTGCCGAGTATCACGCCGGTGCGGTCGGACGGAATGCTCTGGCGCGTATATCCCGCGTCCTCAAGGGCGCTTAAGGCGACCTCGAGCGCGAGCCAGTGCACTATATCCGACGAATCGATGACCGTTTTAGGAATGCCTCTTTTTATCCAGTCGAAAATAAACCCGTCGATGACCGCGGCCCGGTCGGCGTAAGTTTTGTCGGGCGTTTGCGGATCCTTGTCGAAATAGTCCGAAAGGGGCAGGCGCTGATCCGGCATTTTGCGGAACTCCCGCCGCCTCGCGAGGATATTTTCCCAGAAAGTCTTAATATCCGGAGAGCCGGGATAGTAGCAGCCCATCCCGATGACGGCTATGGCGTCGGATGATATTTCTTTCTTGATTTTAAGGAACGATTGTTTATAAAAAGATTTGTATTCGGCAGAAGGATTTTGTATCTCAACCCCAATGATGCCGCCGTCTGACCATACCTCCCGGCATATTAAATCAATTGTTTTGGAAGGGCTTACCGGTAAAGCGAGCGTAAACGCCTTGTCCGGCTCGCCGGACATAAGTTCATGGGATTGAGGAACAATGAGTTGCAGGCCGTTCTCGGAAATGCCGGCCAGGAAGCATTTAACGGCAATCCCGTTTTTACGCAGGGCCGCTCCCCTGGTGAAAGGTATTCTTTTTGTTTCTCTTTTATCCATTAACGCTCCATTGACGGTATTCTTTTATGAAGGAATTATCGGAAATTCGAGCAGTATTCTTAAGTTTTTTGATTAAAAAACCGAAATATGTTAACCTGAAAAAGGAAATATTTTCATGATGACCCCAATTTTAAATAATTTTATGAATCTCTCTCGAAAATCGAAGCCGATTATAGATAGGTTGAGCTCCATCAATCCATGGCATTTGTTGTGGATATCCATCCTGGGGGCGGAGTTATTCACGTTTGGTTTTTCGACGATCCAGAGTGAAATTCTCTGGGGGAGTCTTCCAAACCCTTCGGAAGTAATCCTGGGAATTGGCGATGCCCTTGGGTGTGATATCATTTTAGCAGTGTATCTCATCCTTGTCCTCCTGCAGATGAGCGCCCTTAAGCAAGAATTAAAAGTCCGGGAAGAGAAGGAAAAGCAGTTTAGAGAGCTGGCTTTCTACGACTCGCTTACCGGTTTGTCTAACCGGGCGATGCTTAAAGAGGTTTTAGGGAAGGCGATAAAGGCGGCAGAACTAAAGAACATTAGCTCTTTTGTCGGAATTTTATATATCGACCTGGACGATTTCAAGAGGATTAACGATACGCTCGGGCATGAGTTCGGAGATGAAGTTCTTCGCATCGTTACCCAGAGACTCCTAATTTCCATAAGGCGTTCCGATTACCTCGCGCTCAATGAAAACAGCAATATATCGGATATAGTTTCCCGCCTGGGAGGAGATGAATTTACCATATTATTGACCGGTCTTAACAGGCATGAAGACGCGGGCAAAATCGCCTCCCGGATTGAGAATGACCTGTCCGACCCGTTCCTCATTAAAGGGCGGGAGTTTTTTTTAACTGCAAGTATCGGAATCGCGGTTTATCCTAATGACGGCAGGAACGTTCAGGAATTAATTAAAAATGCCGACGTGGCGATGTATTACGCGAAATCAAGCGGGAAAAATAATTATCAATACTATTCGGCGGCGATGAATCTTTCCGCGCTGGAGGTTTTTACTTTAGAGCACAAGCTCTATAAGGCGATAGAGAAAAATGAAATGTTCCTGTTGTTTCAGCCAAAAAAATCGATTAAGGAAAACAGGATTGTCGGAACGGAAGCGCTCCTCAGGTGGAAGCCGGAGGGCAGCGATATTATTATGCCCTCCCAGTTTATCGGCATTGCCGAACAGAAGGGTCTTATTATTAACATTGGGACCTGGGCGCTTAGAAACGCCTGCACGCATTTAAAGGAATGGCACAAGGCCGGATACAGGCCTTTTACGGTATCGGTAAACGTTTCAAGCCGGCAATTAGACCAGAAGAATCTGGTTGAAATCGTATCCCGCGCCCTGATTGATTCGGGGCTTGAAGGGCAGTGCCTGGAACTGGAGATTACCGAGAGCGCCGTAATGCGCGATCCCGAAGGGTCCTTAAAAATTTTGAAAGCGCTCAAGGAAGCGGGGGTCCGCCTGTCGATAGACGATTTCGGGACAGGGTATTCTTCGCTCAATTACTTGCGAATGTTTCCCCTTGATTCCCTGAAAATAGACAAATCTTTTATCGCGAACATAGGAAAATCAAAAAGTGACGAGGTTATTGTGAAAACCGTTGTAAATATGGCGCATGGTCTCAATTTAACCGTGGTCGCGGAGGGGGTCGAAAGCGAGGAGCAGCTGGATTTCCTCATGGATTGCGGATGCGATGAAATTCAAGGATATCTTATCAGCCGGCCCGCGTATGCCCTGGAAATAACCAGATTATTAAAACCAATAAATTCAGGGGCCGAAAAAATTATAAATATCAATGAATTTAAAGACAATACGAAATAAACTACGTAAATCGCTCCTGCGCGGGGTCCGTGCCCTCCAGGTTACCCTCGGCCCTGTTCTTTCCATCCCGTTTTCAACTGGATTCCCCTCAATTAATTTAAGACAATTTTATCTTAAATATAAAAAATTTTTGCCAAAATGTCAAAATCAATTGACAAATTGACATTAAAAATACCTGATTTAATTTAAAATCGGCCAAGATCGATAAATAAATTGAGGTTTACCGATAATTAAAATAAATAACTTAATGGCATATATTTTGCAGCATAACATTCAAATGTAGAAATGCATTTAAGTATAGGACTATCAATTTTAACTAACTTTCAAAAAGGGGGTATTTATGGCTGACGGAAAAATCGCTAATCCGACCGCTCTGGGGCTGGTAACATTCGGTATCGTGGTAATTTTATTTTCCATGTTTCCGGTTGGACTGACCAACATGAACGGTCTGCTTTTCGGAACTTTCGTATTCACCGGTGGTTTTGCATTTGTCTTTGTGGGGATTTTCAAATTCCTTATAGATGACGCCTACGGCGCAACCGTATTCTCGGCTTTCGGGTTTATGCTGCTGTCTTTTGGAGTATTTGTATTAGGGTGCGTTTACACAAATTCGTGCCCTGGTCCCAGCACCGCCTCTTTTGTCGGATGGTGGTTCTTTTTATGGGGCCTTTTTTCCCTTTTGTCTTTTATCGCCGGCAATATGGGGAAAAAACCGGTAATGCTTCAGATAGCGCTTCTCTTATTTGCCATTGAATTAATACTCATCGGCATAGCTTACTGGACGGCATCTTCCGCCGGACCTGCGACGGGATTAATGTCTCTTGGAGGGATCATCGGTATTATCGCGGGCATAGCCGCGTTTTACACTGCCTGGGGAGTTTTCTTAAACAGCACGGCAGGGAAAAAGGTTTTACCGATATAAATCTCTTGTATCTTCGTACTGAAATTTGATTCATTTAATTTTAAAAAAGGTCAGAATCTAGATTCTGACCTTTTTTTTCTTTTTATTTTCGACCCCCTTTTTTATTTTCTTTTATATTTCGGTGATATAATCGGTGATATAATGAGTATAGGAATATAATATAATTTACACAAAAAACAAAAAGGAGGTTTTTGAAGAATGTTGGACGAGAAAATAATCGAAATTTTAAAGCATGAAGGCCCCGCGAGTTTTGCCACCTATGGGCCTGACGGCATCCATATGGCTGCCACATGGAATAGCTATATAGGTATTGCCAATTCAAACCTTCTTCTAATACCCGCCGGCCATCTCACTAAAACCCAGAGAAATATTGAAGAAGGAAGCCAGATACAGATAATAGTCGCCTCTAAGGATGTTCCCGGTCTCCAGGGAAAAGGAGCGGGATTTTTGCTTAAGGGAAAAGCCCATTTCGAGGATAAGGGAGAAAATTTCGAGAGGATGAAATCCAGGTTCGACTGGATAAGGGCCATAATGGTGTTTAAGGTCATGGAAGCCACGGAACTTACTTAAAACGGCCTACCACCAGTATTCAGGGTATTTCCTGTGCATCGCAAGGTTGTTTACAAGGAGCGCGACGATCAGAAGCACAAGCGCCCCAAGCCCGGCGGGTATCAGCGCGTAAAGGTATCCCAGGTTGTGAATCCCCTTTCCGCCTATTACCGCTATAAGCGCCGTAGCTCCTCCAGGAGGATGCAGTGTCCTGGTCGCGTGCATAAGCATAATAGCAATAGAAACAGCGGCAGCCGCGGCAACGGGCAGACTGAA
>JAKAPT010000046.1:7163-10526 GCA_021806885.1 bacterium
ACTATCCCGGAAAGTATATGCCCTCCCAACAGGTTTCTTGGCTGCGCGAGCGGGCTTTTTATCGCGCCATACACTAAAACTGCCGACGCGCCGAAAGAGCCGATTATTAGAGTCAGGGAAAGGGGGTCGAAATAATCCTTTGTAAGATAACCGCACAGGCCTATGCCTATAAATGAACCTATCCCGGACCAGATGATTTCTGAAAAAGTTACTCCTCCTGGGCTGGTTCCATTCCCTTCCATCTTTTTAATATATTCCTTTAGCGTCATATTCCCTTCTCCATTTTTTTAAATATGTTGCCATTAATCCTTTTTCCCGGCGGAATCCGCCAAAATATCCAAGCGGAGTTTTTCAGAGGCGTGTTTAACGGCAAGAAGATATATCTCCTTAAAATCCTCGAGCGTGATGTCGATGTAGCCTTCAACCTCCTTAAAGGCTTCCTTGATATCGTCATCCGAAATCTCTACGCAAACCTTGTTTGAGCCGGGTGGAAGCGGGCTTGCGCTTGCCTTCGGCTTGTTTGAACTGCGCTGATCCTTGTTCTTTTTTTTGTCCATGGCCTTTTAATTAGATATTAGAGCATTAACTGAATGAAGCTAAAATAAGGATTTAGTATATAGTATCACGGAGGAGAAGAATATAGTGTGACTTTGGTCACACTAATCACCTTTTTTAGATTCGATGTAATTTTTTAACACCGAGGCGTTGTTTTCGAAGAGGTTTTTCAAACCGAATAAAAGGCTTACGTCGTTTTTTTTTATTATTTCCATTATCTTTAAAATCTCGTTTTCCCCCGCGGGGGATTTTTTATCATAATCCCTTAGTTCTTTTTTATACATATTTTCGAATCCCTTAAAATCTATCCTGCCAGAATGAAAATCAATCCTGAGCTTATCCGAGGGAGCAATTTCCTTAAACCAGTAATCGAGACTCGCGTCTTCTTTTCTAAGTCCCCTCGGCCAGAGCCTGTCAACCAGGATCCTCACGCCGTCCTTTGTTTCAGGATTTTCATAGATTCTTTTTATTTTTATCGTCATAAGATATTTATAATACCGTCGGATGTTTGAAATTCCTGTCATCCTTATTAGGATAATCTATATTGTAATGGGTTCCCCTGGATTCCTTCCTGAGCGAGGCCGACGTTATGATAAGGCTGGCGATTTCCGCGATATTTCTTAATTCTATCAAATCCGAGGATATCTTAAAATTCCAGTAATATTCTTTTATTTCGGAAAGAATGTTGTCTATCCTTCTTTTTGCCCGTTCGAGCCTCTTATTGGATCTTACTATGCCGACATAGTGCCACATCGTTCTTCTTATTTCGTCCCAGTTATGGGACACCACTATAAGCTCGTCGGAATTACTGAAGCCTGAATCCCTCCATTCAGGAATAGGAATATTATTATCGATTGAATTTCCTCTATTTAATAAAGCGGGCATGGTTGCCTCATATGCCTTTTTGGCGAATACGCAGCCCTCAAGGAGGGAATTACTCGCAAGCCTGTTGGCCCCATGAAGCCCCGTACAGGCGGTCTCCCCAATAGCGTAGAGGTTTCCTATGGAAGACGCCCCCCATTTATCGGCAAGCACTCCTCCGCATAAATAATGGGCCCCCGGAACTACTGGAATCCATTCCTTAGACATGTCGATTCCAAGGCTAAGGGTTGTTTTAAATATATCAGGAAATCTTTTCTCTAAAAATTCCCTGGATTTATGGGTCATGTCAAGGTAAACGCATTCCTCCCCCGTTTTTTTGAGTTCAAAATCTATCGTTCTTGCAACTATGTCCCTTGGCGCGAGGTCCTTCAAGAGGTGGACGCCTTTCATGAAGGGAGTGCCGTCTTTTAGCCTTAATATTCCCCCCTCTCCTCTCAGCGCTTCGGAGATTAAAAAAGACTTCGCCCTGGGATGATGCAGGATCGTCGGATGAAACTGGTAAAACTCCATATTCGCGACGGCGGCCCTTGCCCTGTGCGCCATGGCTATCCCGTCCCCGGTGGAAATATCCGGGTTGGAGGTATATAAAAAAACCTTTCCGGCCCCGCCCGTGGCGAGCACTACGACATCGGCGCTTACCGTTACTACCGAATTTGTCTTTTTATTTAAAAAATATGCGCCAAGAACCTTGTTCTTCTTGTCCCTGCCCGCTTTCAGCTTGTGGGTTGTAATTAAATCTATCGCGATATGATTTTCAAATAGCTTAATATTTGATTTTTTTCGTGATTCGTCGACCAGCGCCCTTTCGATTTCCCGCCCTGTTATGTCTCCGGCATGAAGGACGCGCCTTTCGGAATGCCCCCCCTCTTTCCCCAGGTCAAATTCCTCGTAATCCCCGTTTTTCTTATATCTTGAGAATTTTACCCCCCAGTTCAAAAGGTCATGAACAATGTCAGGGCCTTCTTGCACGACCATTCTTACTATTTCTTCATCGCAGAGGCCGTCTCCGGCGGTAAGGGTGTCATTTATATGCTTCTCATAAGAGTCTTTCCCGAGGTTCGTTACGGCGGCGAGGCCTCCCTGGGCATAATTAGTGGTTGACTCGGCTTCTTCTTTCTTCGTGAAGACGCCTATGGAAATGTTTTCCGGGTACCTTGCCGCGAGGGACAGGCCGGCTATACCGGTACCGATGATTAATACGTTGAAACGCATTCTGCTTAAAGGTTCCATTTTAAAGTGACGGTCCCGTTAACGCCCGTTATGATAAGCTTTATCCATTTAGTCCCGGGAGTTATTATGGATGGGGAGAATTTGAAAACGTATTGTTTTGACCAGTAGCTTACGTAAGGAAAGAATCTCATTAAAAACTTCTTTTTCCATGGAGGAGGTAAAATACTGAGTGGTTTTTCTTTGATATTCTGGCTGCTTTCAAGGTAGACCTTCCATATCGAGCGGTCAGAGCCAAGGTCGTTATAGGCTTTCTTAGGGGTGTGAATAGAAGCAAAAATCTTTACATATTTCTTCATTCCCGAAAGGGATTTAGAAAGCAATGTTTCGGTTTGGCCTTTATCAAGGAGGTAAAGGCTTGCGTACTTTTCCGTATATGCCGTAATAAACGGGCGGTTAAAATAGGTAGCTCCTATGTACATGACCGTATCGAGCTGGTTATATATTATTGCCTTCCTTGTGGAGCTTTCCAGAACAGCAGGGTATCCCCCCGAATTGCCCGAGTAACCTGCCGGGGTTTGTCCGGAATTTGAATTAACCGAGGAATTATTATAGGAACACCCGGAAAAAAATATTGACGGTAAAAGAAAGAAAATAAAGATAAGTAATATTTTCATTTTTCTTCTATATCTGTTCTCGAAAAAAGCGAATGAAGATTGACCCCGTTTCCCTTTAGGTTTTCAAACCCGCCTTCATCCC
>JAKAPT010000047.1 GCA_021806885.1 bacterium
GACGAAAAAGACCTTGGTCGTAAAGGGCCCTTTTATGCCGGTTAAAAACCCGACGATGTCGTCGGCAATTTTATTGGAAAGGTACCTGTAATCGTCGTCCTTTCCCTTAAGCGTTTCCGAGAAAAGAAGTTTCTGCGAATAGATGCTTATGAGGTTTGCTGTAACGGTTATTTTCCCGTTTCTGGTTTTATATTCCCCGTTTATGAGGTACGGGGCATTAAGAACCGTCCAGTCCGTGTAATCTATCCTTTCCGGGGATACAGGCGCGATCTGGGGGTTTTCAAGGTATGAGAGGGGATTAACGATATGAAAATAGCCTATGACCTTCAAATCGTGCCTTATAATGGAGGCAGAGCTGGAGGCGACGTCGGGATGCTGTCCGTATTCGGATTTATTCTTGAAATCGGGAACGGCCACACGGATTTTTTGAATCCTCGCCGCGTATATGTCTATATAGACCCTGGCATGGGAATTCCCGACGGGAAAAAAAAGAAAATATAAGGAAGCGGGCAATAGTAAAAACAATGCCGTTAGTTTTTTATTCATCGCTCAGGATTTTTTTTGGATTAAAGATAATAAGGACTCCCGCGCCCGCATTCCGCGAATTAAAATATTCCATAAAATGTTCGGGCGGAGACGGAAGAGGGCTCGACAATACAAGGGCCTCCACCGATTGGGAATCGAAATAACCGCTGCCGGAGGATTTCGCTATCCTTATATCGTATACGCCCCCCGAGGGGGAAATCTTAAACGCTATTACGGATTTATAGTTTAAATATTTATTCAAATTTATATTGAAATTGGACATTATCACCCCGGTTATTTTATTGATATAGCCGCTGAATTTATGTATATTTCCCCTTACAAGCGATTGACGGAGCCTGCCGTAAGCCCCGTTTAAGCTTACCATGTTGTTAAGACTATTGTAAACGTTGGAGTTAACCGTGGGAAGCGGTTTGGGATAAGAGTGTTTGGACTTTCCGGTTAGAGTTTTATTATTTTCGTGATAATTAAGAGAGGATTTTATTTTGACGGGGGGCGCGGCCTTAACCGCGGATGGCTTTCGTACAGGCATTTGGATTGCCTTTTTAATGGAGGCAAGGGTGCCTGGAACCCTGCTCACCACGCTTACGACGACGTTCGAGCCGATAGATTGAATCTGCGGTTTATACCTTATCCCGGCATAAACAATGAGCCCGATCAATGCTGCGTGAAATACGGCCGAGTATATATAATATTTTTTGATTCCCCTGCTTTTTATCATTTACCTTGAAAACCTATCGATTGAGTCGCGGATTTGCGGTAACCATTCCGATTTTTGCGATGCCCGCGCTTTTTATAGCCGCCATAACATTTATGATGAAGCCGTAAGGAAGGGAGGAGCTTGCCTTTAGAAATATGATTTTATCCTTCCTGTTTTTATATATGGCTCTTAATTTAGCCGTCAAATCGTAAGGGCTTACGCGGTAGTTATTTATAAAAATGCCCCTTCCGGAATTAACGGAAACGACTATGGTTTTTTCGGGCGCGCTTAAAGGCCTTGCGGAGGCCGTTGGAAGGTTGACTTTTATTCCCCTCATAAGGATGGGCGCCGTTACCATGAAAATAACGAGAAGAACGAGCATCACGTCGACGAATGGGGTGATATTTATATCGGACATGAGCCTGTAGCCCTTTATCGGTCCTGCTTTATCTTCCCTTTCTTCAAGCGATTGAAACATATGAGCGCGAAAATTAAAGTATCTGCTTTTCTATTATGGTCATGAACTCATAATAAAAATCGACCATTTCGTTAATTATAACCCTTACCCTGTTTGAATAATAGTTATAAGCGATAACCGCGGGGATGGCCGCGAAAAGGCCCGCCGCGGTGGCTATAAGGGCGTCCGCTATACCGGGGGCCACGACGGAAAGCCCCGCCGTTCCGGCTTTCTGGATGCTTTCGAAAGAAGCCATAATGCCCCATACTGTTCCAAAAAGTCCTATAAAGGGAGCGGTTGACCCTACCGTGGCAAGAAACGGCAGCGAGGTTTCGAGCTTTGATATGGACGAGAGCTGCGATTTTTTTAAAGCCCTTTCAATGGAAGAAAGATTCTCATCGGCGATCCCTTTTTCTGAAGGCCCGGCATGGTCCTTTATTTTTTTCCTGATGCCTAATAGTTCCGTATATGTGATACTGAACATATACGCGACGGGGCTGTAAGCGTATTTTTTTGAAACCGTATAAATGTAATCGAGCCTTTTAGATTCCCAGAAAAGGTCTAAAAATTCCTTGTTTTCTTTTTTTGCCTTATGCAGGTAATTTAATTTATAAAATATTATTGCCCAGGAGGCGACGGAAAATCCCAGTAAAAGGAAAAGGACGAGCTTTACGACGATATTCGTGTTTAAAATATGGTGTAGAATCCCGGATTGGTTAAGCCTGTGCAGATGGTCCATGATTATTTAAGATATTAGTATCAATTAAGTGATGTTATTATAAACCTTTTGAGCTTGTTTTACAAATAAAAAGATATAATCAAAAATAAAAATTAAAATCTAAAAAAACCTATTGACAAAATAAATGGCACAATATATTGTATATAAATAAACATTTATATACAATATATTGATAAATAATAACCTCAATATTTTCGTGGCCTTATATATTCTATTTTATTCCTAACCCCAAAATGAGGGACTGAAAAATGGCAAAAAAAATCCAAAAATCCCATGTTGTAAAAATCGAAAACGATCCGCTTTCAAAAAACTTTTCAGAAAATGCCATAACCGTTCTTAAGAAAAGGTACCTGGTAAAAGATGAAGATGGGGAGGTATTGGAAACCCTTACGGATCTCTTTGAGAGGGTTTCAAAAAACATAGCCGAGGCCGACCTGTCCTACGGAAAAAGCGAAAAAGAGGTCGGGGAAACGGCAAAAAAGTTTTTTGAAGAGATGGCGAGCCTGAGGTTTTTGCCTAATTCCCCTACGCTTATGAACGCCGGCAGGCCCATCCAGCAACTCTCAGCCTGCTTTGTCCTTCCTATTGAAGATTCGATGGAATCAATATTCGAAACCATAAAAAACACCGCTCTTATACATCAAAGCGGAGGCGGGACCGGTTTTTCATTCACTAATTTAAGGCCCAAAAACGACGTGGTCCATTCCACGAAGGGGGTTTCGAGCGGCCCCGTATCATTCATGCAGGTTTTTAACGCCGCCACCGAAGCGATAAAACAGGGAGGAACAAGAAGGGGAGCCAACATGGGCATCCTTAGGATAGATCATCCGGACATACTTGATTTCATTACGGCAAAAAAGGATACAAGCAAGCTTACCAATTTTAATATTTCCGTCGCCATTACGGAAGACTTCATGGAAAAGGCCCTGAAAAACAAGGATTACCCCCTTATAAATCCCCGTGACGGAAAAGTAAGCGGGTACCTTAACGCGGCGGAGGTTTTCGACAAGATAGTCGAAATGGCATGGTCCAGCGGGGAGCCCGGAATAATTTTCATAGACAGGATTAACCGCCTCCACCCCCTCGATAAATCCCTCGGCGAAATCCAGGCCACAAACCCGTGCGTGACCGGGGACACCCTCGTTTCCACCGAAAACGGCCTTATAAAAATAGAAAAGTTATTTAACTCATTTCAAAAAGGGGGCTTGAACATTTTAACGGATAACAGGGTGCTTCCCGGAGAACTATCCGCCAATGGCGGATTTACGGCTGAACTCCCATATCTCGGTAACCCCTGCGGAACAACACTAAATGAAATTTCCGCCGTCTATAACAACGGGGAAAAAGATGTTGCAAGGCTTACGACAAAATCGGGATTCGAAATAAAGGCAACCTACGACCACAAGTTTTTAACGATGGATGGATGGAAAGAGCTGAAAAATATAAAAATAGGGGAAAATGTTTTAATACAATCATCCCCCGGTTTTTTTTCTAAGGACGATTCTCTTCCATTTCCGGCCCTGAACGGAAAGACCTCGAATCTTCCCGACAAATGGTCCAAAGAGCTTGGGATGGTTCTGGGATGGCTTATCGGGGATGGATGGTTAAGGGAAGATCCGAAAAATTCGAGGGTCGGCTTTACCTTCGGGAAAAACGACGAAAGCGTAATGCGTTACTTAAAACCCATAATCAACTCCATGTACGGAAAAGAAATAAGGGAAATAAAAAGGAGCGAAACCGTTTTTCACCTCTCTTATCATGCCGGGTATTTCGTAAACTTTTTCAAGGGGCTTGGAGTAAAACCTGTAAAAGCGGGAGAAAAAATCGTTCCAGAGCTTATATTTACAGCCACCAGGGATGCGGTTACGGGATTTTTACGGGGGCTTTTTTCCGCGGACGGCACTATAAGGAAACATTCCTCGGCCAACGGAACCAGCATAGTACTGACATCCAAAAGCCTGCAAATGATTAAAGGCGTCCAGAGGCTCCTTATAAACATGGGAATAAAAAGCGCTATCCTCGACAGGTCGAGACCGTCCAGAACGGGCACTTTTAAATATATTACCGTTAAAGGAGAAAAAAAGAGTTACGGCACGGACGGACTTCTTTACGAACTTTCTATTTTCGGGGAATCTAAATCGCGCTTCTTAGAGGAAATCGGCTTTCTTCAGGAAGAAAAAAATGAATTCCTGAAAAACATAGTGAAGGGTCAATCTTTTTACAGGGAAAAGTTTTATGATGCCGTAGCGTCCATCGAATACGCAGGCAAGGAAACCGTCTACGACCTGACGGAACCTTCCACCTACACTTTCATAGGAAATGGATTTGTCGTTTACGATTGCGGTGAACAGCCGCTTCTACCTTATGAATCCTGCAATCTCGGATCGATCAACCTGGGAAAGTTTGTCAGGGATGACGTATTTTCCAATCCCAAAAACAAGAAGAAGATGGTAGAGGAATATAAATCAAGAAAAGCGAAATTCGAGAAGTTCACGGAAAAGGATTTTAAGCATTATGAAGACAGGGTGGACTGGGGCGCGTTCAGAAACACCATCCACACCGCCGTACATTTCCTGGATAACGTAATAGACAAAAACAAATATCCGCTGGATAAGATTAAGGACATGACGTTATCGAACAGGAAAATCGGCCTTGGGATGATGGGTTACGCGGACATGCTGATAAAACTCGAGATCCCCTACAATACCAACATGGCCCTTAAAATGGCCGAAAAGATAATGCGCTTTATACAGGAGGAGACCAAGGTCAAGTCCGAGGAGATTGGTAAAATCAAGGGGAGCTTCCCGAATTTCAAATACTCCGCATGGAAAAAGATGGGATACAAAGCCATGAGGAACGCCACTACCACGACTATCGCCCCCACGGGAACAATAAGCATAATCGCGGGCGCTTCCAGCGGAATCGAGCCGCTGTTCGCTCTCGCGTACGAAAGGCATGTCCTTGACAAGCAGACGCTTATAGAGGTGGATAAAAATTTTAAGACTGCGCTAAATTCCTTAGGCGTTTACTCAGAGGCGCTCGTCAATTACATAGTAAAACTGGGCCGCCTCAACCATTATGAAAATCTTCCCGAAAAATTGCTCGAGAAGGATTATTTCGGTTATTTAAACGATATTTTTATAACCGCCCATGACATTACCCCGCGCTGGCATGTCCTTACCCAGGCCGCCTTCCAGAAATATACCGATAACGCCGTCAGCAAGACAGTGAATTTTCCCAACACTGCCCTTAAAGACGATATAAAAGAAGTATATATACAGGCCTATAAGCTCGGCCTCAAGGGCATAACCGTGTACAGGGACGGCTCGAGGGAGCAGGTGCTCACGGCAGGTAAAAAAGAGGAAAAAGGCCGAGAAAGCGGGCGTTTTTGTCCGGTTTGCGGTTCTTCTATTCCCGAAGGCATGGAGCTTAAGCAAGCACCCGATGAAATAGACCCGCCGGAAAAGAAGGGAGAAGTGGGCGCTCCAGGACCTGTATATATGGATTTGAAGGAAGTTGGCGGGAAAATAGAGCCCAAGAAAAGGCCGGATATCATTCACGGAGTAACGATAAAAACGACCACCGGTTGCGGACACTTATACATTACAATAAATTACGACAAGGACGGAAGGCCGTTTGAAATATTCAACTCCATCGGAAAATCCGGAGGGTGCGCCCAGTCGCAGACGGAATCCACCGGAAGAATGGTAAGCCTCGCCTTAAGAAGCGGAATCGATACGGCCGAAATTATAACCCAGTTAAAGGGGATAAGGTGCAACATTCCCTACGGGTTTGGAGAAAACAAGATATATTCCTGCGCGGACGCCATCGGAAAAGCCCTCGAAAAAAGCCTTTCCGAAAACGGCGTCCTGCACGAGGAATACCATCCCAGGCCTATTTCCGCCCAACCGGCGGAAACATCCAAAAGCAGTTCCGGTCACCGCGTTCAGGGAAGGGGCGCCTGTCCGTCATGCGGCGGCTCGAATCTTAAGCACGCGGAGGGATGCACCGTATGCCTGGATTGCGGTTATTCGGATTGCGGATGATATAAATAATATATCAATACGCAAGCCCGTATAATATCATTTTCTTGATGGAGCCTTCGATGGCGCCGGGCATTCCCATATGGGTCATGAATGCCCACATGCCGGCATCGGCAAAATAATACTTCATCCTCCACATCTCGCCCAGAACGGATACGTCGGTATATTGCCCGTTTCTGTAAACGAGTATTTCGATGGGGTACGCGGAAGCATGATCTATTCCGGGATACTTATATGACGCTGTGGCCCTTGCGCCGCTGTCTATCGATATGGATTCCCTGGTAACATTGTTCTTGTATATCCCGAACTCTATAAAACCGTCCTGTGGGTCGTTAATCTTATAAGCCAGGTGCCAGTGGCCGGTGTTATGTTTAATCCCCTGCATTACGAGTTTGGCAACGCCGGCAAGATTTGAATCACTACTGCCGGAATAGTTTTGAACCGAGTCGACGCTTCCGGGGAAGGAGCCTCCTCCTATGCCGCCTGGAAACCGCCCGCTCCTGATGGGCCCGTAATTTTCATCCGAAGCGGTACCCCCGACCGCGTTCCTTATAATGCCCTTGATTGAACCGCCAACCTCCACCGCATAATTGACATAGGAATTCCCTGAAAATGTCCTGGAAATTGCCGGAAGATTAACCATGCTCACCACCGTGCCTTGGTTTGGAGTAGTAAAAACCTCAACCCTCAGAGGGATTCCAAAAGCCGCGACGGGGTTTACCCCATTAGCCACCATGTACCTGTTATAGACATGATTGGTGGCAACGATTACAATGCCCTTCTGCATATCCCCGGCCGGAACCGCCACATTGAACGATCCTATTACATCCCAGCCGTTCGCGTTAAGCGCCGATTCAACCTTATTAGCAATCGAATGGACGCTCCCCGGGACGTTGACGGAAACATTTGTGTACACGCCGTATTTAGCCGAAAACGCGTTTGCCGAAAAACAAACGATAACCGCCAGGCTCAGCGAAAGGGTTAATACGGTTTTTCGTAAAGAAACTTTCATAGCCTTTTCCTCCATTTAATTTATTATTAGTGGGTTTATTTTATCATGATTAAAGATTTCATTGAAAATTAATTTTAAATCAATCATTTTTCAGGAAATTTTCTGAAGGCCTTCCTATATAATATCCCTGGACATAATCAATTTTTAGTTTTTTCAGTTCTTCCAATATTTCTTTTGATTCGACGAACTCGGCTATTACCTTTATACCAAGTACCCTTGCGATGGAAATTGAGCTCAAAACAACAGCCCTGTCCACCTTATTATCAAGTATGCCGCGAATAAATTCCCCATCTATTTTAATAAAATCAACGGAAAATCTTTTAATGTATAAAAACGCGGAGAACCCCGAACCAAAATCATCGACGGCAAAATTGAAGCCCTCGTATTTAAGATTTGAAATAAATTTTTCAAGAAGGTTTATGTTTTTAACTGTCTCCCGTTCGGTTAATTCAAAAATTATCCTCTGAGGGTTTATGCCGTAATCTATGGAAAGCCTTTTTAAAGTTTTTATATAATCTCCCATAAGGAGCGATTTCGGAGAGAGGTTAATAAAAATCAGACCGTTATAATTATTTTCCTTAACCTTCTTTAAAGCCTTGTCCAGCAGGTGGAGGTCGAGCTTGTGGGCGATACCCATATTTTCGGCAATTTCAATAAATTCCCCCGCCTGAAGCACGCCCTCGCTTACCCCTTCCCCGGTCAAACCCTCCATGTCTTCCTTGTTTAAAGAAATCCTCATCAAGAGTTCGTGGGCTACAATCCTTCCGGATTCGAGATCCATGACAGGCTGGAAATACGGAAGGATGATATCCCGGTCCAAGGCGCTAAGGACGAGCTTGCTTTTCCTCGATTCTGCCTCATAAATCCCCGCTATGTCTTCTTCGAAGGCCATATGAATTATGTCCCTTCCCTCGCTTTTAGCCTTATACATCATATTGTCGGCGATAAGAAAAAGGTCCTTCTCCGAGGATGCCGAGTATGGATAAACCGCTATGCCTATGGAAACCGTAATATTGGCAGTCATTTCGTTCAATTTGCTTACAAGGGAAAATGATTTTACCCTTTCGCGAATCCTTTCGGCAACCATGAAAGATTGTTCCTTCCCCGCGTCGGGAAGTATCATCACAAATTCGTCTCCCCCATACCTTGCGAGGATGTCTTCCTCCCTTTTGGCGCCCTCAAGGGTCGAACTTATCCCCTTTATAAAATCATCCCCAAAATTATGGCCATATATATCGTTAATCAATTTGAAATTGTCGAGGTCAATGAAAAGAAGCCCGAAAATACTGTTATTCCTTTTTGCGCTTTCGAACTGAAGATGCAAAAACTCCATGAACATCCGCTGGTTAAAAAGGCCGGTGAGACCGTCCCTCGTGGCGTAATATTCAAGCTCTTTCGTATATTTGTATATGGCCTTAATGGAGCCTATAACATTTAAAAGCGTCGTAAGAACGCTGTTTATTACAAGGGTCCTCACCTCGTCAAATTCTTCCTCCGGCTGGATGCCTATTCCCACGATTCCCCCTATGCGGGGTGAGTCCATGAATAACTCTTTTGTCTGAATGGAAAGATCTTCTTTAGTGAGTTCGGGAAGCTTTAAATTCCTGTCCGCGGCATTGTGTATGACGCCGTGGGATTCTATGGCCGACCTTTTTATGAAGCCTCCCGGGTGGCTAATATACATACTTTTATACATCTGTTCGTCAAAGATTTCCTTTGTTCTTAATGTAGGTTCGCCTTTCCAGAACACCTCAATTTCAACTGCCGTTTCTTCGATGATAAAAATGGAAAATATATTGTAAACCTTCAAAATCTTATTCATCTCTTGAAGGAGGGTAAAAATATGCTCCTTCCAGTCTTTTACAACTTCCGAGGTTATTATGAATTTCTCGAGGAGCCCTATCTCGAATTCCAGGACCTCCTTGTCGAGGGCTATATTGCTAAGCTTTGAAGAAAGCTCCCCTATGCCGCTTTGGATGAGGTTGAATTCCTCAAAGTTGGGACTCATGGGCCTCGTATTGAGCTTTTTTAAATCCTTTACGGATTTAATATTCTCGATTTCCTCATGGATAGACTTGATGTTCCGCTTAATCGTACACCTGAGGATGGAAGTAACAAAAATACCTCCGATAATAGGGATTAAAAAAATGAAGAGGATTGGGTATATAAAATATACCTGGTATTTTTTAATTAACGGGGTAGGATTATAAGATACCCTTATTACGCCATTAACATCTCCGATTTTAGCAAGCTTGTGACACCTCAAACACTTCTTCTTTGCAAGCAGGGGGTAAGCATACACGATTCTCCCGTTTAAACGGCCATGGGTCATTTCTTTTATAAGGAAGGACTTTTGGACAAAGATGTCCTCGGCCGGTTGCTTTTCCATGCCAAATTCCTTATTGACGACCGGCCCCCTGAATATCGTCACTTTGAGGATCTTTTCTTGTTTGTAAGATTTTACAAGCGCGGACACAAAGGTGTTTACCTCCCCGCGGCTCCATCCCCTGGACATAATCACGTACATCGTATTGAAGGTCTGATTGGATACATAGCGCGACATATTCCGGGCTTGGGATAAGATTATGTTGTTGTCGAAGTTGAAAAGGATAAAGGCGGATATAGAAGCAGCCAGAAAGCCGACCAGGACCGAGACGGCGAGTATGAATAAGTCCAACCTCTTAAAGATTCTAAAGAATCTGGAACCGAAAAAAGAGTCTGCCATTACTTTTTTTAATTTTTTAAATTATATGTAAGGACATTATTCTATACTTTTTAAATTAATACATTGTTGTCTTAATTTTGTCAAGGAATAAAAGCGGCTGCGTGGTAGATAGGTACGAACATACTTACCAGTTTTTAAAGATCATTAATAACAACGAAGGGGGTAATGCTATGTTCGTCCTTAAGAACATCAGGGTGGCCGCGGCCACCCTGATGCGGATCTTATTAAAA
>JAKAPT010000048.1 GCA_021806885.1 bacterium
AGTAGCGGCGCCGGAGCAAAGCCGGACTGCCGGACGTCTTTCTGCAAATCGCCCTCCCTTTATTCTCCAAAATTATCCAGAATGTCCTCAACTATCCCCGAAGAAAATCCCCTTCTCTGGAGAAAATCGTATAATTTTTTCTTGAAAATAATGCCGTTTACTTTAAATCTCAAAAGACCGGGCATCTTTTTTTCCAGCGCCGAGGACGCTATTTCCTTTTCCTCCTCCGGGGTATAATATCTCTCGAGAAGGTCTTCTATGAGCCCTTTTGAAAGTCCTTTTTTATGCATGCAATACATAGTCTTTATCCTTCCTATAAGCCTTCTTTTGCCATCTTCGACCAGGTTTTTCCCGTACTTCTCGTCGTCAACATAGCCGTAACCCTTTAACTTTTTAACGGCCTGGGCTGTTTCAGACGTCGAAAAACCCTTATGTATTAATTTATCCGCGATAACCTTTTCCGAGTAAGACTTAATGGAAAGGAGCCTTAAGGAATAATCCAAGGGACTTTTATATTTTTTTAATTTCCTTTTTGTCAGGCTATTGGAAGATACTTTCAATGTTTAATGGCGGGCTGTTTAGGTTATACCCGATATTAAAAGGGCAAGGTCGTTAGGGGTCGTGGACTCGGCTAACGCGTCTTCATAGGATATGAGGCCCGCTTTATAATGGGCATACAGGGACTGGTCAAACGTCTGCATGCCGTATTGGATGTTTCCTTTTTTAATAAATTCCCTTATCATCACGGTCTTATCTTCATTAGCGATGCAATCCTTTATTGTTTCGGTAGCGATCATAATCTCCACGGCCGGGATTCTTCCCTTCCTGTCGGACTTGATGACGAGCCGCTGGGATATTATGGCGGCCATGACCGACGCAAGCTGGAGCCTTACCTGTTTTTGCTGACCCAGCGGAAAAACGGAAATAATCCTGTTTACAGTCTCCTGGGCGTCCAGGGTGTGAAGGGTGCTCATGACAAGATGCCCCGTTTCGGCAGCGGTAATCGCAGTCTGAACGGTGTCCAGATCCCTCATCTCGCCAACGAAGATGACGTCAGGGTCCTGCCTCAGGGATTCCCTTAACCCATGGGAAAACGAATATACGTCCATCCCTAACTCTCGCTGGTTGATTATGGATTTATTATCCCTGTGAAGGTATTCTATAGGATCTTCTATGGTTACGATGTGCGCCGCCCTGTTTTTATTTATGTAATCTAACATCGAGGCCAGAGTGGTGGTCTTTCCGCTTCCGGTTATGCCGGTAACAAGTATAAGCCCTCTTTCTTTCAAGGCTATGGATTGTATTATGGAAGGAAGGTTGAGGGACCCGAATGAGGGAATCTCGAAAGGGATATGCCTCATCGCTATGCTGATGGAATTCCTCTGAAAAAATATATTTACCCTGAATCTGCCTACCCTGGAAACGGAATAAGAAAGGTCTACGTCCCTGTTTTCGTGAAAAATTTTAAGCTGGTACTCTTCCATCATCTTTAAGGCGGCTTTTTCAATGAAGTCGCGGTTCAGTTTGCCGAATTCCTGCTGATGGTAAATTTCCCCGTGTATCCTGAATATGGGGTATGAATTTGCCTTAATATGAATATCCGAGGCTTCCAGGGCAACGGCCTTCGCCGTTATGCCTTCAATGAACGATAAAGGATTATCAGAGAAATTTTCTTCCATTTTTTTTATTCGTTTTATTCAGGCGTCGTTTTTAAATTATATTTGTCCATTATCTTTGAATAGATTTCATCGCGCAGGGCGGGGTTATTCTTAAGAAACTCCCTGGCCGCCTCCCTTCCCTGGCCAAGCCGTTCCTTCCCGTAGCTGAACCACGTTCCGGCTTTCTCTATTATGCCGCTTTCAGCCCCGGTATCGACGATATCGCCTTCAAGGGATATGCCGCTTTCGTATATTATATCGAATTCGGCCTCTTTAAAAGGAGGCGCCACCTTATTCTTTACGACCCTTGCCCTCGTGCGGGAGCCTGTTACCTCGTCCCCTTTTTTTATGGAGCCGACCCTTCTTATGTCTATCCTAACGGAGGAATAGAACTTGAGGGCGTTTCCCCCGGTGGTGGTTTCAGGCGAACCGAACATGACGCCGATTTTCATTCTTATCTGGTTTATGAATATAACCGCAGTGTTGGACTTAGCTATCGCTGACGTAAGCTTTCTAAGGGCCTGGGACATAAGCCTTGCCTGAAGGCCCATGTGGGCGTCCCCCATTTCCCCTTCTATCTCTGCCCTGGGAACAAGAGCCGCGACGGAGTCTATGACTAAAACATCCAACGAACCGGAACGCACAAGCGAATCGGCAATCTCAAGGGCTTCCTCGCCCGTGCCGGGCTGCGAGACAAGAAGGTCGTCGACGTTAACGCCGATTTTTTTCGCGTAATGCAAATCGAGAGCATGCTCGGCATCTATGAAGGCCGCTATGCCGCCTTTTTTCTGGGCCTGGGCGACAATCTGAAGGGTAAGAGTGGTCTTCCCGGAAGATTCCGGGCCGAATATTTCAACAACCCTTCCCCTCGGTATACCTCCTATGCCAAGGGCTATATCAAGCGAAAGCGAACCCGTCGGAATGGCGCGGACATTTTCTTCGGGAGGCCTTCCGCCAAGCTTCATTACCGCGCCGGCGCCGAATTGCTTTTCTATCTGGGAAATAGCAAGTTCGAGGGCTTTAAGCCGCTGTTCATTTACCTGTTTGTTGTCTTTATTCGCGTCCGGAGATTTTTGTGCCATTGCAGCTCCTGTATTTTTTATAATTTTATTTTACGTGAACTACTCTCCAATTAAAAGGAGCGTGTTCCTGGCGATGTTCACATAAAGTTATAGCCTAAAAAAGAAATAATATCAAGCAAAATTAATATGAATCCTGCGGGGCTTTATTACTTTATCGAGGAGGCGGGAACTTTGCTTAAAAGCTTGTAAATCCAGAACAGGGCCATTTTGGAGGTATACGTTTTTATGTCCCTCCTCGAGCCGTAGAAAATATATTTTCGCACTTCTTCTATCCTGGCCGTCGAGAGGGCTATGAAAACGGTTCCGACAGGATGGTTGTCGGAAGGGGTCTTCGGCCCGGCGAACCCGGTAACGGCGACGCCTATGTCGCTCGAGGCCTTTTTTCTTACGCCCGTTGCCATTTCCATCGCCGCCTTTTCAGACACTGCTCCTTCCTTTTCTATCGTGGCTTTATCGACCCCGAGGATTTCGGTCTTTGAAAAATTGGAATATACCACGCCGCCATATATAAAATAGGCGGACGCACCGGGAACATCCGTCAGATGATCCGATATAAAGCCGCCGGTAAGGGATTCCGCTATTGCCACCGTAAAACCTTTTTCCTTAAGAAGACCGGCGCAAACCGAGTGGAGCTCATCGCCGTCGTAGCCGTAAAGATAGCCGCCGAATATTTCCGAGACTGAGGAGTCGGCCGATTTTATGTTTTCATTCAGCTTATGGGTTGAAACTCCGTTTACGTAAACGCCTAAAATGGTTTCGCCAAACGAGTTTTCATGATAGAGGCCGTATTTAAATATTTCCGACAGTCTCGCCGCCCCCTTTTCAAATTCCTTTTCCTTAAGGCCAAAAAATTTGTATTTTCTAAGCCTTACAAAATAGTTGATCCCCATCTTTTGGAGCATTTTTCCAAGAATGTGGTTTTTAAACATATTGATGGAATTTTCCCGCTCAAGGGGAATCGCGGCAAAAAAGACCGGTTCGGTAATATAAAATCCCGATATCCCCGAATTCTGGTTTGGAACGATAAAGGAATTTTCGGGGAAATATCCGGCCTTCTCATGCCCGGGGCTAAATTGTTTTTTGACCGAGTCATAAACAAGGTTCATGAGGTCGAGGGCGTCCTTGTTCCTTACGAGCTCCTTTCCGAAAACGGAAGAAGCCGTTTCCTGGGCAAGAAAACTGTCTTCTTTCATGCCGCCTAAGACGATAACGGAGGAGCCGTCGGCAGACATTGACGTTACGGCCTTATTAATCCCTTCCTTATCGTTATGGGACAGTATAAGGGCCTCTTTAAACCCAAGGCTGTAGGGCTTTAAAACCTCGGAGAAATCGCTCAGCGTCCTTCCGGCAAGAGAAAAACTTGAATTATCGGAAATCGCAATAATTTTTACATCCACCAGGAAAACCCTTTTTACTTATAATCCAATGAAAATGACAATAAAGATCCTTAAAAGTACGGCGGAAAAAACTGCCGCTGCCGCGTCGTCGAGCATTATGCCCCATCCGCCGGGAACGCGCCTATCCACATATTTTATAGGAAAGGGCTTCAATATGTCAAAGACCCTGAAAAGAACAAGGCCCGCTATGGAATAAAAAACGGAGGAAGGCGCCCCAAAAGCCCCTGTCATCGTGATAAAGTAGCCGGAAACCTCGTCTATGACGAGGGAAGGAGGGTCTTTAACGCCCGATTCTTTTTCCGCTTTTCCCGTAAAATAAACGCCCGCGAAAAAAATAAACGCGCAAACCGATAAATAGGAAATTGGGGGCAAAAGACGCAAAAACAAGACATATATTATGAACGCAACGACGGAGCCGAACGTTCCAGGGGCTAAAGGAAAAAGCCCCGCATAAAAAAAGGACCCAATAAAAAACGCAAGACCGTTTTTTTTCATGACTGGAATTTATATCTCCTCATGGATATATTTAAAAGGATCCCCACCGCGGACATGTCCACCACGAGAGACGTGCCTCCGTAGCTGAAAAAAGGAAGCGGCACCCCTACAACCGGAAGCAGTCCTATCGTCATAAAGATATTTATAAGCGTGTGAAGTATAAGTATGCCGAGCGCCCCCGCCCCAAGCAAAAATCCGGGGAGTTTCTTGGAGCCGTAAACAATTTTAAATCCCCTTATTAAAAGGATAAAATAAAGGCTTATCAAGACAAGCGCTCCCAGGAACCCGAACTGCTGGGAAAAAGAGGAAAAAATAAAATCGGTATGTTTGGAGGGGAGGAAATCCAGCGCGCTCTGAGAACCGTTTCCGAAACCGGCGCCGAAAAGCCTCCCCGCGCCCACGGCAATTTCGGACTGGATTATATTGTAGCCGGCGCCGAGGTAATCCCTGGCCGGGTGAAGAAAAATAAGTATCCTGCTCTTCTGGTAAGACTTCAGGTGAAACCATAAAAGCGGTCCTGCTAAAAGGATCGCGGCCGATATAAAAATCGCGGCCCTTTTTCTGATTCCGGTAATGAAAACAACCGAAACGCCGACAAAAAGCACTATAAGGGCAGTGCCAAGGTCGGGTTCGAGGGCGATTATGAGGGTGGGAAAAAGTATCAGGGAAAAAGGAATCATAAGGTCTTTTAAATCGTAAGGAGAACCCTTCCTGTCGCCGGAAAAGTATTTTGCAAGCACGAAAACAAGGCCTATTTTCATCAGCTCGGAGGGCTGGAAAGAGAAAATTCCAAGGGAAATCCATCTTGAGGCCCCATGAGTAATTCTTCCTTTCAAAAGAACAACTATAATAAGTAAAAAAATGGCGATAAAGATATAATACGCCACCTCTATAAGCACATTGTAATCGAAAGAAAGAATGGCGATCATTATCATAAACGAAATCGCCAGCCATACAAGTTGCTTTATTACGTATGGATTCAAGAAAAACTGACGGGAAAGGCTTAATGAGCCGTAAAGATTAAATATACCCATGGCCGAAATAATTATAACGACCAGAAGCATGATAAAATCGAAATTTTTA
The DNA here is from genome assembly GCA_021806885.1 of bacterium. GTDB lineage: Bacteria > SZUA-79 > SZUA-79 > Acidulodesulfobacterales > Acidulodesulfobacteraceae > JAKAPT01. Next base: position 5,716 of record JAKAPT010000048.1, read on the forward strand.
GCGTATTTATTGTCTAATATCTTCATAAATTCGTAAATTTTTCAAGGCTTTTCATTTGTCTTCGGGCGGGCGGGCGGTTTCCAAAGGCCTTTTTCCTCAAGGTATTTTTCCACGACCTTCCTCGCTATGACCGGCGCGCTGGCGTCAAGGAAGCGCGTGTGCATATCCAGGACCGCGACGGCTATCACGGGGTTTTTAAGGGGCGCGAATCCCACGAACCACGAATTATCCCTGAATCTTCTCGGAACGTTTTGCATATCGTAAATGGAATATCTGACGGATATAACCTGGGCCGTGCCGGTCTTTCCGCAGAATTCAACGCCGTTTATCCTTCCGCTGACCGCCGTTCCATAATCCTTGTTGACGACGTCGCATAACCCCTTTTTTACCGCGTCAAGGTATTTTTCTTTAATCCCCACGCTCCCGACCATTTTGGGCTTCATTCTTAAAAGTACTTTCCCGTCCCGCGAAACTATCTTTTTTAATATGTAGGGCCTGTAGAGATATCCGCCGTTGGCGATGGCGCTGTAAGCCATTACCAGCTGCAAGGGGGAAGCGAGGTCATAGCTCTGCCCGATGATTGCCGAAAGGGTTGAGCCCTTATACCATGGTGAATGGTAAATCTTTTTTACCAGCTCCTTGGTCGGTATGAAACCGGGATTTTCCCCGGGGAGATCGACGCCGGTTTTTTTTCCAAGGCCGAACTTGAAAGCGTATTTAGCAAGTTCATCTATGTTCATCTCAGCGCCAAGAGAATAAAAGTATGTATCCACGGATTCGGCGATAGCCGTATATAGGTTAATCTTTGAGTCCTGACGGGGATTCCAGTTATAGAAAACGGCGGTTCCCAGCCTGTATTTTGGCCCCGCGTATCTCATCTCGGAAGGAGTTATAATGCCCAACGAGAGCCCCGCAAGAGCGCTGATTGCCTTGAACGTAGAACCGGGGGCAAGGGCATTTTGAATCGCCTTGTCCTGAAGCGGGTGCTCGTCGTTATTTACTATCGCGTTCCACCTTCGCGAACTTATGCCGCGGGAAAAATAAAACGGGTTAAAAGAGGGGCTTGATGCTATCGCGAGTATCTTTCCGCTCTGCGGGTCGACGGCGACAACGGCCCCCTCCTTGCCCTTAAGAAGCTTATACGCGAGCCTTTCAAGGGAAAAATCAAGCGTCGTATAGAGGTCCGAACCCATAAAAGGCTTTTTGACGGTTACCTTGCCTATCGCGTTTCCCTCGGAATCTACGACAATCCTCTCCTCCCCGTCCTTGCCATGGAGGTATTTCTGATAATAATACTCAAGCCCGGTATCGCCTATTATGTCCGATGAATGGAGGTATTCGTCCCCTTCCCCTTTGAGCTGGGACGAGGATACCAACCCTACGTAGCCGAAAACCTGCGCTCCCATCTTTTTATATGGATAATGCCTTATAGGTATCCCCGCTATAAAAAAACCTTTGAGGAATATCTTGTTATTTTCAAATACGGCAAGCTCCCTCATGGAAATATTACGGACGAGGATGACAGGCTCATAGGCGGGAATGGATTTATTGTGTTTAATTTTTTCTATGAAAGAGGCGTATTTTACATGGATGAGGGAAGCGAGAAGCCTTAATTCTTTGTCAAGATTCCGCGCATTGCCCCTGACGACGGCGATATTTAACGAGTCCTCATTGTTAACGAAAACATGGCCGTCGGAAGACAGTATTTCTCCCCTGGGGGCGTCCAGGTAAACGACCCTTGTGGCGTTCTCAGCCGCAAGTTTTGAATAATAGCCGCCCATAATGACCTGCAGGTAAAATAACCTGATAACGAGTACGGCTACCGCTAAGGAAAATATGACGGCAAGCCGGTCCAGACGTTTTTTCTGTTCCCTGGATACGCCGTTTTCATCGTAAAGCGAGGACATATTTCAAATCAACCGCATAATATTCCCGACATATTTTCATGTATTAATCCGTTTGTCGCGAGTATCCTTCTATTATAAATATTTAATTTATTATTGCAAAAATCGCTGACGACCCCTCCCGCTTCGGGAACCATAAGACTTCCTACCGCCATATCCCAGGGATTGAGGTTAAGCTCCCAGTAGCCGTCGAGAATGCCCGCGGCGGTATAGCAAAGGTCTATAACCGCGGAACCGAGCCTCCTTATTCCCCTTACCTTAAGGGAAACGTCCCTGAAATGGTCAAAGTTGTTGTCGGGGTTCACCTTTTTATCGTAAGGAAATCCCGTTGAAAGCAGGCTGCGTTCGAGAACGGGGTTCGCGGAAACCCTTATCTTTTTGTCGTTGAAATACACCCCTTTCCCCTTCATGGAATAAAACGTTTCGCCAAGGGCCGGGTTATAAGCGCATCCGACCATGATTTCAGAGTCTATTTCAAGGGCAATGGAAAAACAAAAAATAGGAAGCCCGTGGGCGTAATTCGTTGTTCCGTCAAGGGGGTCTATTATCCATTTGTAATGATGGCCAGATTTGCCCTCGGGAAGGGCAACATCGCCCCCCGCCTCCTCGGCAAGTATGGAATGTTCGGGATAGGCTTTTTGAATGGAGCTGATCGCCTGCTCCTGGCAGGCCATGTCGACTTCGGTAACTATATCCACCGGGCCTTTGTATCTAATGTCGTGGGTTTTCCTGAAGGACCTTGACATAATGCTTCCGCACTTCCTGGAAAGCGAAAACGCGAAATCAAGGTAATTTTCAAGGCTGTCTATTTTTCGCTCAAGAACAATTTTGCCCTGCGAGTGCTTATTTTTGCTGTCCACAACTTCTCAGGATGAAAATGAACGCAATGCTTTTTTATTTATTTTGATTGACGATTTGTTTTCAAGGTATTCCACGTAGCCGTATAAAAACTTTTGTTCCTCCTTCAGAACGTAAGGCTCGCTTTTAATTTTCGAACCAACGTACCTCGGAAAATAAACCCTTTGTATTTTAATGACCATGAACCCTTCTTTCGCCGGAAAAACCTGTCCTACAACAGAGCCCGGCGGCGAGGAAAATATCCCCTGGACGGCATCGTAAGAAATTCCGTAATCATTTAAAAAGCTCGATTTAATCAAACCTGCTTCGGAATAAAGCGGTACGGTCCTTAAAGCCGCTTGATTTTTTCCCGCGGAGGATTTAAAGCTGCCGGGATTAAGAAGCGCAGCCCGGAGAAAATTGGAGGCGTCGTCTTTTGACTTGAAAACGGCAATTTCGAACGAAACGGATTTATTGTTTATCTTGAAATCGTTTATAAACTGCTCCCGCGGCATGCTGAACGATTCCATTATGATATTCCGTATATAAGAGCGGGTAATCTGCCTCCTGAGGGAATTTTCAAAATCCGCGGGCGTCAAATGGTTCTGGAGAAGCACGCTTTTGAAGAGGCTGTCCTTGAAAGAGCCGTTCTCCTGAAATACGGGGTATGAAGCAATCCTGCGGGCGATAAAACCGTCGGAGACATTTATACCGAAGACTGGAGATTTAAGTTCGAGAACCCTGTCTGCTATCAGGGAAGAAAGGGCCGTTTCGGGAAGATTAAGCGCCTTAATTTCCCGCTCCGTCAGTTTATTTTTATACAATTTCATGTATTCGCCTTCGAGCCTGCCGTAATACCTTTCAAGCGCCCCAAGGGAAATTTTGCTTCCGTCGACGACGGCCGCGTCCTCCGAAGGGACGGAAACAGTACCGATTATATAAGGCATGAAGCTGAACCCTATGACAAAAAGGGCGGCTACGATTATAGTGATGACCTTTCCCAGCGGGGAAGAATAAAATTTTCTAAAAAAATCAAGCATTTTTACCTCTTTTAACACCTTTTAATTGCAAAATACCGGTAATGCGTTATTTTATACGGCAATATACTTTTTTGCAAACAAAAAAAATCTAATCTAAAAACAGAGCGCCTTTCCAGGGAAATTTTGCGAATCCCAACTTTTTGAAAACCGGGAATATAACCGGGGAAATCAGGGCGGTAGAAACAGAGGACGGAAGATAAAAGCCCGTGAAAAAATCCGTGTAGCTAAAACCCACCCCGAGCCCGTAAAAAACCGACATAAAAAGCACAATATCAAAAACCGCGAAAGAGAAAAAAGTCACAAGAATTTCCACCAGGACATTATCTATCGCTATCTTTTTCCATAAAATGTAAGCTACGGCGTAGGACACAATACCGGAAAACGCGACAACCGCAGGATTAACGGCGGTCAATGAACCGTATATGTAAAAAAGGACGTATGAAAGAACAACGCCTATCCCGACATTGGCGTAGGCGGCAATATAAACAAGGGCTATAATCAAAAAGGCCGGAAGGAATGAAATGTATCCAAGGTTGTTGACTAAAACCAGAGAAAAAATTATAAGGAAAAAAGAAAAACAAAAGATACTAAAATATCTCGCGGCATTATTGTTTCTCAACAAATACATAATTTGTATCGAACAGGTCCCTTCGCGGAATTATCAAAGTCTTCCGGAATATTCCGTTTCCACCTTTGCCCACGGAATATACCCTTCCAACGGGAAGTCCGGCCGAGAAAAACCCTCCAAGCCCGGAGGTAAGAATCCTGTCTCCCTTTTTTATTTTTTTATAATTAAGCACGAACCTCATCTTAAGAAGACCGCCCCCAATCCCCTGGGCTATGCCCATTGTCCCGGTATCCGCATCTATTACGGGTATCACGCAAGCCGGATTTGTAATAGGGACAACCTTTGAACCGCTATCG
>JAKAPT010000049.1 GCA_021806885.1 bacterium
TCCGATCTTATGTCGCCGCTTTCCACAAGGCTTGACACCATAATCCCATCGGTTGTATGACAGTCGTGTTCGGTTATAATGGTATCCTGGGAAACATCAACAAGCCTTCTGGTTAAATAACCGGAATTTGCGGTCTTTAATGCGGTGTCGGCAAGTCCTTTTCTTGCCCCGTGGGTAGAGATAAAGTATTGTAAAACTGTAAGGCCTTCCCTGAAATTGGCGGTTATAGGGGTTTCTATAATTTCACCCGAGGGCTTTGCCATAAGACCTCTCATTCCTGCAAGCTGCCTTATTTGGGCTTCTGAGCCTCTTGATCCTGAATCTGCCATTATATATATGGAGTTGAAGCTTTTCCCGGTTGATTTCTTCCCGGAATCTCCGAAGAATTCCTCCACGCCCAGCCTGTTCATCATTGCGGAAGCTATTTTATCCGTGGCGTTAGACCATGTATCCACAATCTTGTTATATCTTTCACCATTCGTAATAAGTCCTTCCTTATAGCTGTTCTCTATCTCTTCAACCTTAGTGGTGGCGCTTTTTATTACCGCTTTCTTCTCCTCCGGGACCTTCATATCGTCAATGCAAATTGAGATTCCCGATCTCGTGGAATACTCATATCCCATGGTTTTAAGCTTATCCGCGAGTATAACGGTCTTTTTTGGGTGACATACCCTGAAAGCATAGTCTATAAGATTTGTTATCTCTTTTTTTGACATAACGGTGTTAACATATGAAAAATCGATTTCTTCCGGAATTATTTCATAAAGTATCACCCTTCCAACCGTTGTTGATTCCATCTTTCCATTTATCTTTACTTTTATCCGGGCATGAAGACTCACGTGATTGTTATCATAAGCAAACTTAACCTCGTCGGGATTTGAAAATATCTTCCCTTCCCCCTTGACAAAAGGCATTTCCCTGGTCATGTAATATAGTCCCAGAACAATGTCCTGAGACGGAACGATGACAGGTTTCCCGCTTGCGGGAGAAAGTATATTGTTAGTGGCCATCATAAGGACCCTTGCCTCGACCTGGGCTTCGATCGAAAGCGGCACATGGACGGCCATCTGATCTCCGTCGAAGTCCGCATTGAACGCGGCGCAAACCAGCGGATGAAGATGTATAGCCTTGCCTTCAACGAGTACAGGTTCGAATGCCTGAATCCCAAGCCTGTGAAGGGTCGGCGCCCTGTTAAGCATAACGGGATGTTCCCTTATGACCTCTTCCAGAACATCGAAAACTTCCGGCGCCTCCTTTTCAACCAGTCTTTTTGTAGCTTTAAGAGTATCCACAACGCCTCTTTGCAAGAGCTTGTTAAATATGAATGGTTTAAAGAGTTCTATGGCCATTTTTTTAGGAAGCCCGCATTGATGAAGCTTTAATTCGGGACCTACGACTATGACGGAACGGCCGGAATAATCAACTCTTTTTCCAAGAAGGTTAAGCCTGAATCTTCCAGTTTTGCCCTTTAACATCTCACTTAAGGATTTTAACGGTCGCCTGTTGGATCCCATGATAACCCTTCCGCGCCTTCCATTGTCAAAAAGGGCGTCCACAGCCTCCTGAAGCATTCTTTTTTCATTCTTGATAATAATATCCGGCGCTGAGAGCTCTATAAGTTTTTTCAGCCTGTTATTTCTGTTTATGACCCTCCTGTAGAGGTCATTCAAATCCGAGCTAGCGAATCTTCCCCCCTCAAGCGGAACTAGAGGACGAAGATCCGGCGGTATGACCGGAATTACATTAAGGATCATCCATTCGGGCCTGTTTCCGGAGGTCCTGAACGCCTCGATAAGTTTTAGCTGCTTCGCTAATTTCTTCTTTTTTATGCCGTTAGGAAGGCCGTTTATTTCTTCTTTCAGATTTTTGGAAACCGTTTCTATATCAATCCTTTTTAGAAGCTCTTTTAAGGCCTCTGCCCCGATTCCGGCGTTAAAATTATAACCCTCTCTTATATACTTCTGATAGGTTTCTTCGGTAATGATTTCTTTTGTTTTAACACCCAGTTTAGACAAATCTGCCGGCTCTATAACCACATAGGATTCGAAATAAAGGATTTTTTCCACATCTTTAAGAGAGATATCCAGAATGCTACCGATCCTTGAGGGCAGGCTCTTAAAGAACCATATATGCGCTACAGGGGAGGCAAGCTCTATATGGCCCAACCTTTCCCTCCTGACCTTCGAAGAAATAACTTCGACGCCGCATTTTTCGCAGACTATGCCGCGGTGCTTCATGCGCTTATATTTTCCGCAATTACACTCATAGTCTTTCATGGGACCAAAGATCCTCGCACAGAAAAGCCCGTCCCTTTCCGGTTTTAATGTCCTGTAATTTATGGTCTCCGGCTTCTTAACCTCTCCATGAGACCATTTCCTGATCGTTTCCGGAGAAGCTATTCCAAGCTTTATGGCATTGAAACTTAAAGGGTCGTTAATTCCCTCCCTGTCGCTTAAAAAGAAATCCGCCCTGCTTTTCCCTTCGAAAAGCTTTCCAAGGTTAGGCTTCTTTTCCTCGTACGCCTCGATCTCATCCTCGGATATATCATTTATACTGACAGTGTTTATCTCTTCATTCTCATTACTGTTAAAATCATCAATATTATCCATTGACATTTTCACCCTCCTTGAGCAATTCAACATTCAGGCAAAGGCTCTGCAATTCTTTTATTAAAACATTAAACGACTCAGGCAGGCCCACTTTAAATGTGGTATTTCCCTTTACTATAGCCTCATACATACGCGTCCTTCCAACTGAATCGTCGGATTTGACGGTAAGGAATTCCTGAAGGGTATGGGCAGCCCCGTATGCCTCCATGGCCCAGACCTCCATTTCCCCTAACCTTTGTCCTCCAAACTGTGCCTTGCCCCCTAACGGTTGCTGAGTTACCAGTGAATAGGGTCCGGTTGACCTTGCATGTATTTTATCATCAACCAGATGATGAAGTTTCATCATATACATAATTCCTACGGTCACCTTCCTGTCAAACCTCTCTCCGGTCCTTCCATCATAAAGGGCCACCTGTCCGGTTTCATCGACACCGGCTATTTTTAAATGGCTTTTTATGTCTGTTTCTTTGGCCCCATCAAAAATAGGGGTTGCCATGTATATCCCTTTTCTATATTTCCTTGCCACCTCGAGAACTTCTTCTCCATTTAGCCCCTTTATGAAATGAACCATCGAAGGGTTATTAAACAAGGACAACAGCTTTTCCCTCAAGGCCTCAGGTCCGAAATTATCTTCAATCATTTTATTTATCTTAAGACCGATGTTATGCGCGGCCCATCCCAGATGAACCTCAAGTATCTGTCCAACGTTCATTCTGGAAGGAACCCCTAATGGATTAAGAACCATGTCCACGATTCTTCCGTCCTTCATAAAAGGCATATCGTTGAGTGGCAATATCCTCGAGACAACACCCTTGTTTCCATGTCTTCCCGCCATTTTATCTCCGACGGAAAGCCTTCTTTTTATAGCGATATATACCTTTATTGTTTTAAGGACTCCGGGAGGAAGCTCGTCGCCCCTCTGCATTTTAGAAATCCTTTCATCGTAGATGCCCTTAAGAAGCTCAATTTCGTCGCTTGCCTCATCATCAATCTTTTTTAGTTTTTCATATATATTTTTCGCGGCACCTTCGAATTCAAGCTCGAATATGTCTTCCTTGGTAAGTTTTGAAACAATGTCCCGAGTAAGCACATCCCCTTTTTTAAGCGTTATAGGTTTGTGCCCATTTGAAAGCGAAACATTTGCCCCGCATTTTTTATTAACAGCCGCTTTTCTCATATCCTCAAGGGCGGAATTCAGGCAGGAGGCTTGTTTTTCTTCAAACTCGCCTGCGGTTTTTGCGACCTCTATATCCTCGATCTCTTTTGCCTTGGTGTCTTTTTCAATTCCCTTCCTTGAAAATACACGTATATCGACTATAACGCCGGAAACGCCGGGGGGGACCCTTAAAGAGGTATCTTTAACCTCTTTCGCTTTCTCCCCGAAAATTGCCCTTAAAAGCTTTTCCTCAGGGGTCGGGTTTGTCTCGCCCTTTGGGGTTACCTTGCCTACTAGGATGTCCTGAGGCTTTACCTCGGCCCCTATCCTTATTATTCCATTTTCGTCAAGGTTTTTTAACGAATCTTCACCGACATTCGGAATATCGGAGGTAATCTCTTCCTTGCCTGACTTGGTTTCCCTGCATGAGACTTCAAACTCTTCAATATGAATGGATGTAAAAGCATCCTCATGGAGAAGCTTCTCGCTTATTAAAATTGAATCTTCAAAATTAAACCCATTCCATGGCATAAACGCGACAAGAACGTTGTGCCCTAACGCAAGTTCTCCATCCTTTGTCGATGTCCCGTCTGCTATTATCTGTCCGGCTGATACCTTATCGCCCGATTTTACCAGCGGTCTTTGATTCAGGCAGGTATTCTGGTTTGACCTCTGGAATTTAACAAGAGGATACACGTCGATAGGGTCACCTTTTTCTTTGCCCTCGGGAGAAACTTGGTCCTTGTTTATGACAATCTTAGAGGAATCCACGTAGCTCACCGTGCCGCCGTGGTTTGCGAGGATGCAGACGCCTGAATCCCTGGCAACTATCCTTTCCACCCCTGTTCCGATAATTGGGGGATCAGGCACCAACAACGGAACCGCCTGCCTCTGCATGTTGGATCCCATAAGAGCCCTGTTTGCGTCGTCATTTTCCAGGAACGGTATAAGAGAAGTAGCAATAGAAACAAGCTCCATCGGTGATACGTCAATAAAATCAACCTCGCCTGGATAAACCATAATGGTTTCCCCGCTTCTTCTTACCGGGATAAGTTGATTTACAAGATATCCATTCTTATCTATCTCCGCATTTGCCTGGGCTATAACATATTTTTCTTCTTCCATCGCGGTTAAAAAAACCACGTCATCCGTAACAATCGCTCCTTTGTCGGTAACCCTCACCTTTCTGTATGGTGTTTCGATAAAGCCGTATTCATTTACTCTGGCATAGGAAGAAAGAGAAGCTATAAGTCCAATATTCGGACCTTCCGGTGTTTCGATAGGACATATCCTGCCGTAATGGGTCGGATGAACATCCCTGACCTCGAATCCTGCCCTTTCCCTTGTGAGCCCCCCTGGTCCCAGGGCTGAGAGTCTTCTTTTGTGCGTAATTTCCGAAAGGGGATTGGTCTGGTCCATAAACTGGGACAACTGGCTTCTTCCAAAAAATTCTTTTATTAAGGAATTTACGGGTTTTGGATTGACTATATCGTTAGGCATAAGGGTATCCAATTTCTGAGAGGTAAGCCTTTCTTTAATTGCCCTTTCCATACGAACTAAGCCTATCCTGAATTGATTTTCAAGAAGTTCTCCGACCGCCCTCACTCTCCTGTTGCCGAGGTGGTCAATATCGTCGATCGAACCCCTGCCGTCTTTAAGCTCCATCAGATATTTTAAAACGTTAAGAATGTCATCCGGGGAAAGAACCCTATCGGAAAGATCTTTTTTCAGTTTAAGCTTGCTGTTCATTTTAAGCCTTCCAACCTCTGATAAATCATATCTCTCCGGATTGAAAAACAGGTTATCGAAATACTGGTTGGCGGTAACGATGCTTGGAGGCTCCCCGGGCCTCATCCGTTTGTATATGTCTATAATCGCTTCTTCTTTTGAATTTATCTTATCGAATAAAAGCGTGTCTATAATTGAAGAAGAAACATTTATATTGTCTACAAAATAGGTCGAAAATTCCTTAATACCCGCCTGTCTGAAAGATTCGAGCATGGAAGAGGTAACAGGCTGCATTGCTTTTGCGATATTTTCATTGCCCTTCAATATATCTTTCGAAAGATATTTCCCCATTATCTCCTGTTCATCGCATGGCAGGAATTCAATTCCGGCACTTTCAAGCCTGTCGATTAAGTTCCTGGTTATCCTTCTATTTTTCCTTATCAGGACATCTTTCGTCTTTGGATTTATTATATCCTCGCTTATTCTAACCGAGGAAAGGAATTCCCTGGGCATTTTCATTAAGTACTTGCCGTCCTTAATCCTGAATATTTCTTCCTGATAAAAACTATTGAGAATTTCATCCCTTGAATAACCGACGGCCCTTAAAAGGATAGTGGCGGGAAATTTTCTTCTTCTGTCGATCCTGACAAAGAGCATGTCCCTCTGGTCAAATTCGAAGTCGAGCCATGAACCCCTGTAGGGAATAACCCTCGCGGTGTAAAAAGGCTTTCCCTGGGCATGGCTCCTTATTTTATCATTGTCATAAAAAACACCTGGAGATCTCTGGAGCTGGCTGACAATGACCCTTTCTATGCCGTTTATGATAAATGATCCGTTTGGGGTCATGAGTGGAATTTCGCCGAAATAAACTTCCTGCTCTTTAATGTCTTTAATATCCTTTTGAACATTTTTCTCAGTGGATTCCGGGTTAAGCTCAAATGTTACCAGACGAAAAAGCACTTTAAGAGAAGCGCTATAGGTAAGGCCTTTCTGCTTACACTCAAAAATAGTGTATTTGGGACCTCCAATCGTATAGTCCATATATTCAAGGGAAAAATTCTTATTTAGCCCCTCAATGGGAAAAACGGACTTGAATACCCCTTGCAGCCCTGAATCGGCTTTTTTACCCTGAGGAACATCTTTCTGAAGAAACCTTTCATAAGATTTCCTCTGGACGTCAAGAATATCAGGAATACTGATGACTTTCTTGATTCTTGAAAAATCCTTCCTAAGGATTATTGGATTATTAACCTCTAAATCAAACTGAGATTTTGATTTTGACATCTATATTTCAACCCCTGTATTTGGAACTTAATTTTTTGATTTAAATTTATTTTACCGTTACCTTAGCGCCAACTTCTTCCAGTTTAGTTTTCATCTTGGCGGCGTCTTCCTTGTTAACCCCTGTCTTTAGAGGCTTTGGGGCTCCGTCAACCACGTCTTTCGCTTCCTTAAGTCCAAGGCTGGTCAGCTCCCTTACGACCTTTATAACCTGTATTTTATTGGCCCCAGAATTTTCAAGGATAACGTCAAACTCGGTTTTCTCTTCAGCCGCTGCCGGAGCCGCCGCCGCTCCTGCCGCTGCCGGGGCAGCCATTGCAAACTGGTCCGCTTTTACGCCAAATTTTTCTTCGATCGATTTGATAAGTTCATTTAACTCTATAACAGAAACGCTTTCGATATAACTTAAAACATCTTCCTTTGTTACAGCCATTTTATTTTTCCTCCGATATTAAATTTTTAATTTTTTTGTTTTGTTAACGCAATTTAAACTTTTTTAGCTTCAAACGCCTTAAGAGTCCTTATGAAATTAATCACAGGGAACTTAAGCGTAAACACAAGCCTGACCTGCGAAGATTTCAAAATGGATACCAATTTTCCTATAAGGATCTCTTTCGAAGGCAGTGTGGCAAGGGTTTTTATGCCCGCTTTATCAAGGACGACCTCATAATAGCCCGCTTTAATTTCAATGTTTTCCGGCTTTTCATCCGCGTACCTGGAAAGAACCTTTGCGGTTGAGGTGGGATCATCGGTAAATACAAGGAAATTAGGGCCTTCGAGATGTTCTGAAAGGCTTTCGGCATAAGTTCCCTTAAAGGCAATCCTGCTAAGGGTGTTTTTATAGACCCTGAGGGATGCCCCATGAGACCTGATTTCTTTTCTCAGGAGATTGAACTGATCAACGGAAAGTCCGCTGTATTTGCTGATAATTAAACCCTTATTATCCAGCAAACTTTTTTTCAGGACTTCAATTTCCTGGTTCTTTTTTTCTCTTTTCAATTTTTTTTCTCCCCTCCTTTCTTTTAAATTTTTTAACCTATTGCCGGCTTAAGGCAAAAGGGTATTTTAAAAGAAAGTCAGGTTGATTATACCCATTTGTCTATGGCAGGATTTAAAAACCTGCCGTCACCGACAAAATTATTACTAAATAATTTTATATATTATTTTAAAAATCAAGCAAGCTTGACGGAAACCCCGAACCCCATTGTGGACGAAAGGGATATTTTTTTCAGGTAAACCCCTTTGCTCGTCGCGGGCTTCAGCCTGTTTAGGGTTTCAATAAGCGAAAGAAAATTTTCTCTGAGTTTTTCAGAGCCGAACGAAATCTTTCCTATGGATGCCTGCAAAATACCATTTTTTTCGGCTTTAAACTCTATTTTCCCTTCTTTTAATTCCTTTACCGCTTTACCGACATCAAATGTGACGGTACCGACCTTCGGGTTAGGCATTAAGCCCCTTGGCCCAAGGATTTTCCCAAGTTTTCCAACGCTTGCCATCATATCCGGGGTCGCAACAACCCTGTTAAAGTCCATAAATCCACCCTGGATTTTTGCGATGAGGTCTTCCTGTCCCACATAATCCGCCCCTGCGGACTGAGCCTCCCTTTCCTTTTCCCCCTTGGCAAAAACGGCAATCTTAACCTCTTTCCCCGAACCATGGGGCAAAAGAACGAAACCCCTGACCTGCTGATCGTTCTTCTTTACATCGATGCCCAGGTTTATTGACACATCCACCGACTCGTCAAATTTAACATAATGGGAACCTGTTATCATATTGAGAGCCTCTTCCACCGAATAGATCTTTTTCTTATCCAGATTTACCTTTTTTAAGGCTCCTGTATATTTTTTCCCTTTTTTGCCCACGTTCAATTCCTCCTTTAATCGATAATATCAACACCCATGCTTCTTGCTGTTCCGGCTATAATTCTTTCAGCAGATTCAAGGCGGGAAGCATTGAGGTCTGGAAGTTTTGTCTTTGCTATTTCGGTAATTTTTGACTTGTCTATGGTCGCAACTTTATTCTTGTTAGGCTGGCTTGAGCCTTTTTCAATTCCCGCGGCTTGCTTTATAAGGACAGATGCAGGAGGCGTCTTTAATATAAAACTAAAGGACCTGTCGGCATACACGGTTAGAACTACAGGAATAACCGTTCCTTCCATGGACTTGGTTTTCTCGTTAAACTGCTTGCAAAATTCCATTATGTTGACTCCATGCTGTCCAAGTGCCGGTCCTACCGGAGGCGCGGGATTAGCCTTTCCGCCAACTATCTGTAATTTCACAAGTGCCTGGATTTTTTTTACTGCCATAATAAAGACCTCTATTATAAATTAAATAAATTAATTCCTTTCAACCTGGATAAAATCAAGTTCTACCGGGGTAGCCCTACCGAAAATAGAGACAAGGACCTCAAGTTTGCTTTTATCGGCTTTAATTTCATCGATGACGCCATTGAAGCCGGAAAAGGGGCCCTCTATAATCTTAACGCTGTCTCCCTTGGAAAATTCGATTTTTGCCTTTGGCCTTTTAATCCCCTCAGTTATCTGCGATACTATCTTTTCCATCTCGGTTTCATCCACGGGGATAGGATTAAGCTGGTCCCCGACGAAGCCTGTAACCTTGGGGGTACCCTTGAGCAGGTGCCAGGAATCGGTATTTACATTCATATTTACAAATATATAACCTGGGTAAAATTTCCTTTTTACCTTGTTTTTCCCGCCCTTGGTATTTTTAACTATCACGTCTTCCTTCGGAACAATTATATCCCCGAAGTACTTTTTTAGACCGCTTGAGGAGATTCTTTCCTCTAAAAGTTCCTTTACCCTGTCTTCAAACCCGGAATAGGTATGGACCGCATACCATTTTTTAACTATTCCCTGGTTCTCTTCAGATTCTTCCACCCTGAAAGGGGTATTTTCAGGGCTCTCCAGTAATTTTTCTTCGCTTGTCATTTGTTATAAATGGAATATAAAATAAATAATTTTTGAAAAAAATAGGTCAACCACTCCGAGAAACGCGGTTACTATGACAATAAAAATCAAGACTACATAAGTGGTCTTTGTGGCTTTATCCCTTTCAGGCCAGATTATTTTATTAATTTCGGCCCTTACCTCAGCTAAATAATGTTTTGCTCTTTTTATAAACCCGCCAACCGACCCGCCGACGCGCTTTACATATCCAGATGTTTCATTCTCTTTCATTATTAATTAATATTTTTATATGATTTTATAGTTTATGATGGCAGGCCAGGAGGGATTCGAACCCCCAACACTCGGATTTGGAGTCCGATGCTCTAGCCGTTGGAGCTACTGGCCTTTTCTAAAAACATCTACTTTGCTTCCTTATGAACAGTGTGGGTCCTGCAAAATTTGCAATATTTTTTTAAAGACAGTTTTTCCGTAGTTGTTTTTTTATTTTTAGACGTCGTATAATTTCTTTGTCTGCACTCGGTGCACGCTAGCGTTATTATGTCCCTCATTTCTCTCTTTCCCCTTTTTGTGTTTTCCTTACTCTATGACCTCGGTTATTACCCCCGCGCCTACTGTATGTCCGCCTTCCCTTATCGCGAACCTTAATTCCTTTTCGGCGGCTATCGGGGTT
>JAKAPT010000050.1 GCA_021806885.1 bacterium
TCTCGATTATACTTCTTCCCGTGGCCCCCGCCTTCAGGAGATCCCCCGGCTCCTGTGTCACGCTCCAGACCATTCCGCCCCATTTCCCTGAGGTCTTGTAAAGATGCATTACGAGTTCCGCGATTTTTGGGTCATTCATAAATTCCCAGCATTCATCGTAAAAGAATAAAACCCTCGAAGATTTTTCATACATTTTCTTAAACGAGATGTTTTTTATAATGGCAAAGACCACTTTTTGAAGGTCCTCATGACCTTTCAATTTTTGAAGGTCAAATATTATTATTCTGTTGTCGAGATTAATCCCTCCTTTTTTATTTAGTAACAGATTGTATGGAGAAGAAATATCTGTCCACTGGAAGAGGTTTTTGCCCATCTCCATCGCTCGTTTTTTATCCTGGGCGTCCCTCCCCTCGCTGTATTCAAACAGGACATTATTTACGTCCGATATTATCGGCATGTCGTTTTCGCCTTCAATCCTGTCATAGGCGGATTGTATGGCCCTTTTTATTATTGTCTTGTCGTTTGGAGAGAGGTTTTTTTCCGGTTCTATCATGAGCCCCAATATTCCCGTTAAAAAAACCATTATATCCGGGTCAAATATTTCTTCACCGGAACAATTTGACAGAACATAATGTTTTGGCGGGAATGGATTCAGGCAATATGTCCCGTTAAGGTTGAGTTCCAGGTAGTCCCCATTGAATATATTACAGAACTTTGAATATGTACCTCCGATATCCACTCCCACAATATGGTAATTTGGACCGGACATGAAAAAATTTGTCAAGAAACCATTAAGCATAAACCCCTTGCCGCTTCTTGTCTTGCCAAAAATAATCCCGTGTTTGGATGGAAGACGGTTATCATAAAGATCAAGGCGCACGCCCTCCATTCCCCGGTTAATCAAAGGAATAGAGCATTTTGACGTCCCCCTGAAGCTTTCGTGAAGAGGGAAGAAGGGAGCCGCCGATGAGGACAACATAGTATGGAATCTTCTGTTAAACCTTGAATGGCCTGGCAAAAAAGAAAGAAAAAGATTATGGTGCTCGAGATTATCAGAAATCCCTTCCATTCCATTTAAATTTTTAAAAGCCTCCAGCATTCTGTTAGACTGCAAGTCAAGACGGTTAAGGTCTCTTGATTTAATTCTCGCGCACAAAGACAATCGGACAACCTTTTTCTGCGTGTTGGAAGCTGATTCAAGGAAATCGTCGAGCTGAGAGGTAATGCTCTTACCTTTATAATCCTGGTATCCTCCACTTACCGCCTCCGTCAGGGACGCTTTAATATTCCTGTCGGTCTGTATATTTCTTATAGTGCTTTCCTGGTCTGGAATATAATATGCCGTTTGAATATCATATGAAAAAAAATCCGGATCACCTGAGCTATTTAAGAATCCTATATTAAGAAGCGGGGTTATCCCGAAGGAATCTATTTCAGCGGGCGGCCTGTGCATATTTATAAATTTATAGTAATAACCATCGATGTAAAAATAATCCCGTTTGATTTCAGCGTGAGAGAAAAGCAACTGGCTTCTGAGGGTTGCCCCCGAAAGCATGTCCTTCCACTCCGGGGGGCGAATATCGCAAGCCCTTAACGGATTAAGTTCCTCGTAATAATATGTGGTAAGCTCCTGATTATTCATTCTCTTAAAAGAAATATTCAACTTTGAGGCGAATGAACTGAGATTGTTTTCGATGTTGATTAATTTCATTTTTATATCCTTGAAATCTTCTGCCGCGGATATCCTTGATTTGTAATTATTTGGAGAATAATTATTTAATCTAAAAATATCCCTGCCAACACCCAACAACCTGCAGAACCCGACCTCCACGCTTTTATTTGGAATAAAAATATTATTTAGGGTGACAAAGAGGCGTATCCCGGTATTTTTTATTTTTCTTTGTTCAAGGAAACTAATTTTATTTTCCTTTATATATAAATATTCTTCTGAAGGAATTGAAGAATTTTTATAATTTGAAATAAAGCCGTGGTTTTTGTCCGTGATATTGTAAATCCACTGGATAGAAACATCCTCGTCGAGAAGGTTTAATAAGAGGTCAGCCACGCGCGAAGCATCGTTGACCTTTTCATCATCGGATAAATAAAAGTCAAACCCATTAACAAAAAATCCTATCGTGAGGGAGCCGTCAATTCCAACCGAAATGTTTTCAAAAATCGTCAAGAAGTTTATATAGCTGTTAAAAGAACCCGCAAAATCATTTTTTTTCAATAAGGAATCAATTCTCATGGTTAATCCGGTCATTTTGATCGTTTTGCGGCTCGATCACGTGAAACTCTTTCTTGGTAAATAAATATGAAATAAGGGAGGTAGTGTAAAAATCTGGTTTCCCTTTCTTGTAATTTCTCAAAAAAATTAAGATAATCATATCTAAAAGTATTGCGATTAGAATGATTTTTTTAAAAACCAGTATTGAAACCATGGTAATGAAAATATAGATGCCCCAGTCGTAAATTTCCAGGCCGAATCTTTTAACCCTGTCTTGAATGCCGTGATGTATCCTGAATTTTATATATCCTTTTCCAATGTTTGTTTCCATTAAGGCTGCCCCACGGTAGTAGATCCATTCCCGGACCCGATATTAATCATGCTTGACGAACCTCCCGCGCTCTGGATAATACCAAGGATAGCCCCGGTTATGGTAGGGGCAAGCATTACCCCGGTGCCCGCAGCCGCGGTAATAAAAGCCTTTCTTGCCGCGTCCGGCTTATGTTGTTTAATATCGTAAAAACCTTTTACAAGGCCGATGGTGAGGGTCGCCGGCGCAAGTCTGTAGCAAATCCATGTGGTCGCCTCGTTTAAAATTCCCGAAGCGCCGATGCCGAGGGACCCCTGGTTAAGATTTATAATCGCGAAAACGGCCTTGCTAATCGACAGAATGGTTATAAAAATCAAAATGGAAGGAAATAAAATATGGCCTCGCGAAGAAATTTTTAAATAAGAACATTGAAGAAATTTTTTTATACCCATAAGCCCTCCTTTTTTTGTTAATTTTTTTATTTAACCTATTTATATCATTAAAATATTTCAATTTTATGAAGATCGGGTTACAAAAAAATTAATTTTTTGTTAAGATTATGTGTATAAAAAAATTAATAAAAATGAAACAAAAACGTCATGAAAACGTAACAATTATTTGATATAAAATACCTTCACATAATTTTAATAATAATGATTGGAGGTAAAACCATGAAAGAAAAAGTTGCCGGGGTGAAACCGCGCGGAAAAAGTAAGCCGCTTCTTGAGTTTATCGAAGAGATTAAACAAAAAAGGATCGAAAAAAAGGAAATTGAAGAACTGATGACTCGTGTTATAATATTAAGGTCGGAGGATGTTTTAAGGGAAATGAGGGTAAAAGAGAAAAATAAATTAAAATAGTTTGATGGTTCACTGGATTAACATACTCGGAATTCTTTTTGTCCCCCTCGCTTTCTTGCTCGAATACTTTGGAGGAGGCATAAAATATAGGTTTCATCCGCTTAACCTGATGGCGTCCGTTTCAAGATTTATCGAAAAATTCTTTTATAAAATTTCTAACGGCATTGTTTCGGGTATTTTTTTTAATCTCCTGTCGATTTCAATCGTAAGTATCATTTTTTCGGCAATATTCATAATTCTCCTGGCATTATTATCCCCCCTTGCCGCGGTTTTATTCTCCCTCTTTATACTCACGTCGTTTCTTTCCCTGGGAGGCCTGAAAAGCGAGGGCAAAAAAATTTATTCCTCTCTCAAGAAAGAAAATCTTGATTCGGCGAGAGAAAACCTTCTCTCCCTTGCCGGAAGGGACAGGGGTAAACTTGGTGTTCCGGAAGTTTCGAGGGCGGTTATCGAATCCATCGCCGAAAACGCCGGAGACGGAATCGGGTCGGTTATTTTCTATTTTACGGCGGGCCTGATAGAGGGGCTGGTCTTGTTCCACGTTATTCATCAAAAATACCTTTTTGAAAACCCTGTCGTGGCCGCAATATTTTCCGCTACCTCCGGCGCGGTTTCCTACAAAATGGTAAACCTCCTGGATTCCCTTACCGGGCACAGGAACGAACGATACGAGAAATTCGGAAAATTCTCGGCAAAATTCGACGACTCGATGAATTATCTCCCTTTTAGGATTACCGCGTATTTCATGCTTTTATCGGTTTTTATCCTGAACCTTTTTTCAGGTTTTAAAAACAAAAAATACAATTTTAAGGAATCCCTGCTTTCATATAAAAGATTTAAGTGGGCTCATCCGAGCCCCAATGCGGCGCAGCTGGAATCCATAATGGCCGGGGCATTGATGACAAGGCTCGGAGGGGTAAATTATTATGAAGATAAAAAAAGCGAAAGGCCTGTTATAGGATTTGAAAACTATGCAGATGCCGGCCCCCGGGGGATTTCGTCAGCTTTAAAAATTATCTTTTCAGCGTCGGTGCTAATGGCGATATTTTACGGAATTATCTGCGGGGTTTCGCTAATGATTTTAAATTAGCTCAGGGTCAACCGGTTTTCGGGAATTTTTTTCCGAAGGGAAGCAGTTTGCTGAGTATTCCTTTTTTGGGGGATTTTATTTTTTCAATGGCCGAATCTCCGACCCTTGCGGTAACGTTAAGAACACCTGATACACCTCCAAAAGCGCCGGCATCCCCCAATCCCTTGAATGTAAAAACAGGCTGTGATTTTTTGTTAAGGGACCTTATCAATTCGGCCAGGTTGAATTTTAAAGTTACCTGTTCATCCTTCCTGATCCTTCCGGCGCCCAGGCAAACCTTGCATTTATAGAGGAATACATCTCCGTAACCCTTGCATATAGGACAAATATCCTTTATAAGGGTATCGCTATGTTTGTCGATTCCCGTTCCTCCGCAGGCCGGGCATACCTGGGAAAAAGTTCCCGGCTCCTTCCCCTCGCCGCCACAATTGCCGCATACTTCATACCTGTTTATGGTCAGGGTTTTCTCAATAAATTCATCACTCCCTCCGCCTGGAGAGCCATTCGTATTTTTTAACAGGTCCTCTGTAAAATCGATCGAAATATTAATATTGCTTCCGTTCCTGAGCCTGCTCCTGTAGGAAATTATATCCTGTCCGTATGCCAAACCGTCTGAACGCAATTGCCTTAAAGATTTGTCGTAATCGGCCCTTTGACGTATATTTCCCAATATTTTATACGCTTCATTAATATCGACAAATTTTTGGGTATTTCCCGTAGGCTTGTCGGGATGGTATAAAGCCGCAAGTTTTCTAAACTGGTGTTTTATCGCCATATCGGGGGAATTTTCCGGTATGTCTAATATATTATAGTAATTTTTCATTAATTACCGATATATTTATTTAATTTCTCGTAAAGAATGGATTTATCGATCGGTTTTTCGATAAAATCATTAAAACCGATGGATAACAAACGTTCTCTGTTGCCGGACATCGCGTGGGCGGTAACGGCTATTACCGGGATATTCATTGTTTTTTTGTCTGACTTGAGCCTTTTAAACACTTCTACTCCGTCGATTCCGGGAAGGCTTATATCAAGAAGGATAACACAAATATCGGGATTTTCAAGTGCTTTTTTAACCGCATCCCTGCCGTCGTAAGAGGTTAGCACTTCAATATTAAACGGCTCCAGGAAGGCAAGCAAGAGGTCCATATTGATTATGTTGTCTTCAACACAAAATACCCTGGGCTTATTATTTATACTAGCCGTCATCTCCTGCCTCCGCCACCGCGTTTCCTCCGGCATGCTTGACGGAAAGGAGCCGGTTATATATTTTGGAAATGAGTTCCTCGGGCGTATCCCCGTCTTCGGGAAAAGAAGCCGATACAAAGGAGGATGTTAGTCTTTTGGTGGCCATTTCTTCTTCTTTGTAAAAAGGATAATCCTCTATGAGGAGCTTAAACCTGTTCGCGACAAAGGAAGCGGAATCTTTTATGGTGTTGATCAATATTATCGCGAATTCGTCATAACCGTACCTGACAATCACGTCTGAGCCCCTTAAATATTTTTTGAATATGTCCGCGATTTTTTTAAGTGCTATATCGGCATGGAAACTCCCGACAACGTCAAAGTAATTTTTAAACTTATCAAGGTCGGCGAAAATTATGCTAAACGGTACATCGTATCTTTTCCCCCTGCTGATTTCCTGGGAAAGTCTTATACTGAAATAATTATGGTCAAGAAGCCCCGTGACTTCGTCAAAAAGACCCGCTTTATGGGGATATAACAGTTCAAGTTCCTTTATGGATCTCGTCAATTCCTCCGGGGAAAATACTTTTTTTCCAATTATCCTCTGGATGTTTGAAGAGAGTTTCAGTCTTTCGTCAACGGTTAAGTCTTTTGAAGTCAATACAATTATCGGTATCTGAGAGGTCATTGGATGGTTCTTTATGTGCTCGGCCACTTCAAATCCATCTTTATCCGGCATGACCAAGTCCAGAAGGATAAGGTCTGGTTTATATTCCATCGCCGCTTTGATGCCCTCTTCCCCGTTGTACATATTAATGACTTTGAATCCCTCGGGCACGAGTATGTTTTCAATAGTTTCATGGATAACGGGATCGTCATCGATTAAAAGTAAGTTTACCTGTCTTCTCTTCTTCTTGGAGGTAAGGGTAAACTGGGAAAGCGTATTGATAAGGGATTCTTTGTCCACCGGTTTTACGAGGTAATCCGTGGCTCCAAGGGCAAACCCGAGGTCTTTGTTGTCCACCATGCTCGTAATAATAACGGGTACATTTTTTGTCGATAAATCCGACTTTAACTCGTTTAAAACCTCCCATCCATCTTTTTTGGGCAGCATGATATCGAGGAGAATGGCGAAAGGCCTTAGCTCCCTGGCTTTTTCCAGAGCTTCGATTCCGTCGTAGGCATGGACCACGGAATATCCGGATTTTATAAGGTTTATCGTGAAAAGCTCCGAAGAAGCCCTGTCATCCTCGGCTACAAGAACGAGAGGCTTGTTTTTCTTTATCATGTTAGCGTTGAAGAAAGAACGGGCGTTGACCGGAACCTGAATTTTCTCTTCCCCTTTCTCTCCAATGTTTTCTATTCCTGAATTTACCGGATTGGGAATAACAAACGTAAAATCCGTGTAATCGTTCGATATGGATTCAAAATAAATATGGCCGCCATGAAGTTCTATAATTTTTCGGGTAAGAGCGAGGCCGAGCCCTGTTCCTTCGAATTGCCTGGAATATTTGTTGTCGGCCTGAGAAAATTCTTCAAAAATATTTTTTTTGAACGCCTCGGGTATTCCTTCTCCATGATTTACAACATTAATCTGAACGTATTCAAGCACCCTGTCCTGAATCCCTTTTTGCAGCTTAATGCCGTTTTCGGATATCGGGCAAACATTTTTACACACTATATTAATCTGCGAACCGTCAAAGGAAAATTTTATGGCATTACTTAAAAGATTATATATTACCTGTTTAAACTTGACCCTGTCTGCGTATATCTTGTAATCCTCGTCGCATTCAAACCCGATATTTATGGATATATTTTTTTTATAGGCAAGCGATTTCAGGACGGATATAGCCTCATTCAACACATCTTTTATGGAAAATATGGAATAATCGAGGGAAAATCTGCCTGCCTCGATTTTCGCGATATCGAGTATGTTGTTTATGAGCTGGAGAAGGTGTTTACCGGAGACTAAAATATTATTAATATATTTATTTACTTTTTCTCCGAGATCGTGGGAATCGAGAAGGAGATCGGAATAGCCTATTATGGCATTGAGCGGGGTCCTTAATTCGTGGGACATGTTGGCTATAAATCTCGATTTTAACTCGTTTGCCCTCGAGAGCTCCTTGTTGCTTTCCTCAAGCTGCCTTGTTCTTTCAAGTACCTTGTTTTCGAGGTTTTCGTTGAGTTCCCTTAGCCTGTTTTCGTATATCTTCTTGTCCGTAATATCTTTCGATATACCGATGGTTCCGCTTAACCCGCCCTTTTTATCCTGAATTTTTGATATCGTAAGTGAGATATCCGCGATAGTGCCGTCTTTTCTTTTAAGGGTGGTCTCAAAATCGGCTACAAATTTATCCTCTTTAAGCTTTGAAATGATTTTTTGTCTTTCTTCGGGGTTTATATAAAAATCCGAGGCTTTTTTCCCTAAAACCTCTTTTTTGGCATATCCAAGTATTCTTTCGGCGCCAAGGTTATATTCCGTAATCTTTCCATGGCTGTCAGTGACAATAATCATGTCCCTGGAATCATCGAGTATGTTCTGGAAATAAGCCTTCTGCTCAATTAATTGATTAATCATGCTTTCCTTGTTTTTTTGGCTTTCAAGCCTGTCTAAAAGCAGGTCATATATCAACTTTGAGCTGACGGAATTAATAATCTCCACCCCTGTTCCCTCATACTCGACAAGTTCGTACAGGTCGGAGGGGGGCACACCGGTTAAATTCAGTATCAAATCAAAATCCAGTCCCGAACCGGAAACTTCCTTAACCTTGTTAAAACATGGAATCCCTTCCCTCTCCGCTATAGCCGCGGTTTCTTTAGCCAATTCCCTGGCGGCCAGTGCGGTTATGTTTATATTCCTGTCGCCGGCAAGCATTTCAATCATTGTCCTGGCGGCCCTTCCTCCGCCGTAAATCAGGATTTTGGCCATGACTTTGTTGATAAAATTAATATTTTCCAGGGGATAAGATCTCCTTTGCGGTAGAATTATGAACCAGGTTAATTCAAATTAATTATTACCTGCGAGCATAAATTTTATGAATTTTCTTGTCAATTCAGGGTCCCATTGCCCGCTGAATAGTTCGTTTTGCATGGTTTTCAGCGCTTCTTCAAACGAAAAAGTTTCTCTATAAGGCCTCTTCTTTGTCATAGCGTCATATGAATCTACGATAGCGAGAATCCTGGAAAGATAAGGTATCTCATTTCCTTTGTATTTACCCGGGTATCCCTTCCCGTCGAATCTTTCATGGTGATGTTTTATTACTTCTATTTCCAATTTAAATGAAGTTAAAGGCAGGCAAATATTCGCGCTCATGGTGGGATGGTTTTTCATCAACACCCATTCTTCTTCCGAAAGTCTTCCTTTTTTGCGCAGAAGGCCGTCTGGAATCCCTATCTTGCCTATATCGTGAAGAAGGCCCGCTCTTCTTAAAACCCAGCAATCCGACTCAGGAATCCCGAGATGGCGGCCAAACTTTTCTGCCAGCTTGCTCACCCTTTCCGAATGTCCCTTCGTGGAATAATCCTTTGCCTCGAGTATGGAAACAAGCGAAGAGAGGACGTTTTCGGTATTTTCAAGCAGGTCGTAAATCTTTTTCTGGTTAATCAGTGAGACTATTTTTGCCTTGAAAACATCGCTTATTATGGGTTTGACGATGTAATCGTTGGCTCCCATTTCTATTCCGGTCGTAATCGTTTTCGCGTCATCAATGCTGCTTACTATAAGGATTGGAAAATCATTTTTGTTTCTTTTATTTCTTACCTCTTTTAAAACGTCTAACCCGTTTACCCTGGGCATCATAATATCTAAAATAAGAAGGTCAAAATCCTTCCCGCTTAAAATATCCAGGGCTTCTTTTCCGTCCCTGGCGGTGAAAACTTCTGAACCGCCTATATCGTCTATTATCGCTTTCATAAGATCGGCGTTTAATTCGTTATCTTCGGCGATAAGAATTTTTGAATCCGCTATTCTGGCAAGATAGATCTCTGAAGAAATTTTCGCGGGCCTGGAAGACGTCCTTCTGGAATGGTTTTTGTTATTTTTTAATATTAGGCTTAGCATAGGTTATCCAGGGTTAATTTTAATATAATCGGAAAAAACCCGGAACTCATAAACAGTACATTCAAAAGTCCGCCTGTATTTTTATCAAGGTGAATTAAACCCTCGATTTTTTTTCTTCCTCTTCTTCTTTTGTCTTGCAGGTGATGCAAAGGGTGGCTTCAGGCCTGTACTCCAGCCTCTTTTCGGAAATTTGTTCCCCGCATTCGTCGCATATCCCGTAGGTTCCGTCTTCAATTTTTTGCAGGGCGGCTTCTATTTTAGAAAGGAGCTTCCTTTCCCTGTCTCTTATGCGAAGCTCAAAATTGCGGTCCGATTCCAGGGTTGCCCTGTCGGTGGGGTCCGGAAAATTATCATCTTCCTTGGACATGGTGTCAACGGTTTTCAAAGCCTCGCCGAGAAGGGTCTCCATTTTCTTGTCGAGTATGTTTTTAAAATGTAAGAGCCTTTGTTCCTTCAAAGGATATAACCCCTCCCCC
>JAKAPT010000051.1 GCA_021806885.1 bacterium
ATATAGTGTTTAAGACCTTTACAAAGGAATCCCCTATCGCGTGAAGGTCTTTCAGGGTAATCTCGGACTCGTCAAGCTGACCGTCGGTATATATCCTGTTTATAGTTCTTTTTACCATCTGTTCAATCCTCGAAGGCGAGATATTTGTCATTGTCCTTGAAATAGCCTCCACCGAATCGGCAAGCATTATAATCCCCGCTTCTTTGGATTGGGGTTTTTTGCCGGAATATCTAAAAGCGCTTTCGGATACCATGCTATTACCTTTTTCTTTCGAAGCCTTCTCGAAAAATGACCCTATCATCGAGGTCCCATGGTGCTGGCTTATAATATTTTCAACTCTTGACCCCAATTTGTATTTTCTTGAAAGCTCCTGGCCGTCTTTAACATGAGATGAGATTATAAGGGAACTCATTGTTGGATTTAGCCTGTCATGCGGATTTTCCTGGGGGGAAATATTTTCAATGTAATAATTAGGTTTAAGTATTTTGCCTATATCGTGATAAAGACTCCCGACTCTTGACAGGAGAGGGTTCGCCCCTATCGCCGAAGAAGCCGCTTCGGATAGGGCCGCCACAATCATTGAATGCTGATATGTCCCAGGGGCTGAAATGGAAAGTTGTTTCAACAGGGGGAAGTTCGTATTTGAGACCTCAAGAAGCTTGAAATCGGTAGTATAATCAAATACCCTTTCAATTAAAGGGATAAGGGCTACCACCATCAAAGATGAAATTATTCCCGAACCAAAAGCAAATATTATATTATAAATATTCTGAACATTAACGAAACTAAATCCTATAAAGGAAAACGATATAACTATGAAAATATTCAAAATTCCGGTTATTATTCCGGCCCTGAATATTCTGGCCCACGAAGAAAAATCGAAAACCTCATAGGAAGCAATAAAGCTTCCCACAAATGAATAAATCATGAAAAATATGCTGTTTTTAAAAATTATCGAGGTCAGTATCGAAAAAACCGCGATATATACGACGGAAACCTCGGAATTCAGCATGATTCTGACAAGCATCGGACCAAATGCAAAAGGAATGAGATAATAGATATCGCTTTTACTGATAAAAGGAAAATAAATAGAAAAAGCATTGGCAAAAATGATGCCTATTTTTATTACAATTATAGAAAAAATCAAAATCGAGATAATAAATATAATGTTTTTAAAATCGACAGTTGTCCTGAATTTCCTGATATATTTATACGGGAAAATATATGAAACAAGTAAGAGGATGGAAATCATCAGGAAAAGTCCCATAATGGAGGGTATATTGTTACCTAAATAAAATCTCGATTCGTAAGTGTTAAGTTCCAACGCTTTTGACTTGGTGAGAAGATCCCCTGATTTTACAATGAGGGTCCCTTTGTCCACATTGTTATATATGGGGGTTGTTTCCGCTTTTATATCCTCTATTTTTTGGAGCGTCAAATATTTGGAATAAATAATGTTCGGTTTTACTACGGCTCCCACGAATCTATATATGTCGGCCTGAAGATAGGCAGGCATAAAACCGAGGAATTTTCTGGCATAATAATACGAGAAGCTGTTAACCCTGCGGGGGGTGAAGAATATGTCGGAATAGCCCGCCAATTTTGATTCATTTGTAATTGTGTTTCTTATTTCAATCCCAAGGTTATTATTAGGGGGTTCGGACAAAACTCCTTTTTTGTAAATCTGTTTTACGATTTTTATTACATGACTCTCGATATTCCCGTTGTAATTATTATAATAAAATCCGTCCAGCGTCTTCTTATCGAGAGAAACCCCCAGGGCCGAGGTAAATATACCTTCCGATTGGTTGATGTTTGAGCCCTGCTGAACTTCGTTTCCACGGGAGGAGCGAATATTCTCATTAAAAGACCTGGCCTGTGAAAAAGCCTTGTCAATCCTTCTTAGAACCGAGTCTCTTATTTCAGGGTAATATAAATAAACCGGGGCGCTCTTATCAATCTTGCCTTTTAAAAGTGTGTTGGTAGCCTTTTCATTTATATACCTGAAACCCTTTTCGGCTATTATTGTTTTTTTCGCGATCTCGCCCGCCCTGTACTTCGATTTAATAAATCCGATGCCGTTATACAGAAGAACGGAAAGAATCAAGGAAACGACCAGGAGAATAACAAGGAGAGAATGATAACGATTTAAAGCCTGGCCGGCTTCATTTTTCAGGAATTTTATAAATTTCGTTTGTTTCATAGGCTTTTATAATGTCCTGGACCAGTTTGTGCCTTTGCACGTCCTGACCCGTAAAGTGAACAATCTCGATACCATCTATATCCTTTAGAATCCTGCTTGCGGTTATAAGGCCTGAATCTTTCCCTGAGGGAAGATCGGTCTGGGTTATATCCCCATTTATGATTATTTTGGATCCTGAACCAATTCTTGTAAGTACCATTTTCATCTGTTCATTAGTGGCATTCTGCGCCTCATCAAGTATTATGAAAGAGTTGTTGAGCGATCTGCCCCTCATAAAGGCTATGGGAGCAACCTCAATTATATCCGTTTCTATATATTTGATTGCCTTTTCAAATTCGAGCATTTCATAGAGGGCATCGTAAAGGGGTCTCAAATATGGATTAATTTTCTGGGAGATATCGCCGGGCAAAAAACCAAGCCTTTCACCGGCTTCAACGGCCGGCCGGGTCAGGATTATCCTGTCAAATAATTTCTTTTGGAAAAGCGATATGGCGCATGCCATAGCCAGATAAGTCTTTCCGGTCCCGGCGGGGCCTACCCCTATTACAATATCTTTCCGATAAATAAAATCAACGTATTTTTTCTGATTTAAAGTTCTTGGAGCTATAGCTTTTTTTCTTGGAGTTATAAGTATATTTTCAAAAATATGGGAACCGACGCTTTCTTGAGGATTTTTTATCTTTTCCCCCGCAAGTCTCGATATATCGTCATTGGAAAGAAAAGAGCCGGCCCTGTACAAGCCTATAAGTTCAGTTGTGAAGGCCAGGCAGGCTTTTACGTTCTCTTTTTCTCCTTTTATAAAAAGGATATTGCCTCTAATATAGGCGTTAATGGAAAATTCTTCTTCGAGGATGTTGAGAATATTAGAGGAGGGGCTTGAAAACCTTTGGAACAGGTCAATATTTTCCAGCTCAACCTTTTCAATGAGCGTGCGAGACTCTTCCTTGTTTTTGGATCTATATCCTGTTTGCAACCTGCTCAAAATTTTTTGGCTAAACCTCCTGAATTAAAAAGGTTATCCTATTAATTATCTTAGTAAATTATAGAAATTATTAAAAAAAAAGTCAAAAAAGCGCTTTTAAATCTATCCTGTTATTTTTTAAAACCGATGATGCGCTGAAATATATACCTGCACCGACAATAATGGAGGTTATTATCATAATAAGCGGGCTAAAGTATAAAGCCCCGGAGGCGATAATTACGGCTTCGACGAATAAGCCCATTATAACGGAGGCAATGGCGGTTTTGATTAGGGAGGAATAAAAACTTTTTCCAAGGGTTATTCCTATTTTTACATGAAGCTTTTTTAGCAGGAAAAAATAATTGAAAATCAAGGATATACTCGATGCAAGCGCAAGCCCCGCAACGCCCATCGGTCTCATAAATATGACAGCCAGTACTATGTTCAATGTCAGGGAGTAAATGGAGGCGCTCACCGGGGTTTTTGTATCCTTGGAAGAATAAAAAACTGGAATAACCGTTTTTAAGAGGGCTGAAGCCCATAACCCCACCAAGAAAAAAAGCAAGACCCACGCGGTCTTCCTCGCATCGTCAAGATTGAAAATCCCATGCATGTAAATCAGCTTAACTAAAGGCTCCCTTAAAAGTATAAGTCCTATTGTTGACGGAATTATTATAAACAACAAGAGGGAGGATGAAAAATTAAAAGAGCTTTTAACCTCTTTAATGTCCCCCTTCGCAAAAGAGGAGGAAAGGGAAGGAAAAATGGCCGTCTGCATCGCTATCGCGAATACTCCCAGGGGGAATTGATAAAGCCTGTCTCCATAATACAGGTAAGAGATGCTTCCATGAGATAAAAAGGAGGCGAGAAGCGTATCGACAAGAAGGTTCAGCTGTATCACGCCCATTCCAAGAAGGGACGGCGTAAGAAGCCTGAAAACTGTTTTTACTTCGCTATTCTTGAAATTAAACCTGAACCCGAGCCTTATCTTTTTCTTTTTAATAAAATAAACCTGGGACAGGATCTGCAATATTCCGCCTATTATAACGCCAACGGCCAGCGCGTATATCCCATCATGAAAAAAAGGCCGCAAAAATATGGCCGAAAGGATAAATATAACATTAAGGATTATAGGATACATTGCCCCGGGGGCATAAGAATTGTGGACATTTAAAACCCCGGCGAAAAAAGCCGTAAGACCGATAAGCAGTATATAGGGAAACATGATTTTTGTAAGGTAAAGGGTAAGCATAAACTCCTGCGGCCTGTTCAAAAAACCCGGCGCGGTAACGGCAACGAAAACAAAAGAGAGCAAGACGCCGGCGATAGAAAGGAATAAGAGGATGAAAAAAAGAATGGTAAATACGCTCAGGTAAAGGTCTTCGGATTCTTCATGACTTTTTTTGACCAGGCTTTCGGAATAAACAGGGATAAAAGATGCGGATAACCCGCCCTCTCCAAAAAGCCTTCTTAAAAGATTTGGTATTCTGAAAGCGACAAAAAAAGCATCTGTGGCGGCGCCGGCACCGAAAAAATAGGCTATGGATATATCCCTTAACAGGCCTAATATCCTGCTGATAAGGGTAAAAAAGGATACAACGGACAGGTTCCTGACTATCGCATGGTTTTTTGAGGCATCCATTTGAAAGGGAAATTATAAATATTCCCTGATAAGTATCTCCGCAATTTGAATCGCGTTTAGCGCGGCACCTTTCCTGACATTATCCGCCACAACCCAGATATTTAAGCCATTTTCGACCGAAAAGTCCTTTCTTATCCTGCCGACATAGACGTCATCCTCTCCGGCGACCCCCGCCTGAAACGGATACCTTTTATCGGGGTCCTGGTTCGTTATGTCGTCAACAACCTTTACTCCAGGGGCTTTGGATAGGATCTTTTTAATATCTTGTATTTCAAAAGGCTTTTCTGTTTCAATATTGACGGATTCCCCGTGGCCGAAAAAAACCGGGACCCTGATGGCTGTGGGAGAAACCCTTATCTCCTTATCATGCATTATTTTCTGAGTTTCCTTTATCATTTTTATTTCTTCTTTGGTATAACCGTCCTCGCTAAATGCATCGATCTGGGGAATGCAATTAAAGGCTACCTGGACCGGAAATTTCTCAGGATAAATATCCCCTTTGGCATTTATTATCCCCGTTGTCTGGTAGAAAAGTTCGTCCATCGCCTTTTTCCCCGCCCCCGAAACGGACTGGTAGGAGGAAACGACAATCCTTTTTACGCGATACTTGTCATGAATGGGTTTAAGAGGAACAACCATCTGTATGGTGGAACAATTGGGATTCGCAATAATGTTCTTTTTTTTGAATAATTTTATATCCTCGGGATTTACCTCCGGAATAACAAGGGGAACATCGGGGTCCATCCTGAAATATGAGGTATTGTCTATTACAACCGCGCCTTCACCTGCCGCCAGGGGTGAAAATTTCGAGCTCGCGGAGGCCCCGGGGCTTGAAAGAATCACGTCTATATTCTTTTTTTTAAAGGAATTTTCATTTAATACCTCGACCATGTATTCTTTCCCCTTGAAAGGCGCCCTTTCCCCGGCCGAATTCTCCGAGGCGAACAAAAAAAGGTCCCCCAGGGGAAAATTCCTTTCTTCCAGAATGTCCAAGAATTCCCTGCCGACGAGCCCGGTCGCCCCGAGAATTCCAACGTTGTATCTTTCTTTTTTCATACAGTTTCCTTATTTAAAAATGCTTTTTAATTCGGTAATTACCGCATCCCCCATTTCCTTCGTGCCGGATGCCTTTGTGCCGGGAGCGCTCGAATATATGTCAAGGGTTCTAAAACCTTTCTTTATTACATTTTCAACGGCTTTTTCAATTTTGTCCGCCAGGGAATCAAGATCGAGAGAATACCTGAGCATCATCGCGGCAGATAAAATAGTCGCAAGAGGGTTGGCCTTATTTTGTCCCACTATATCCGGGGCGCTGCCATGAATAGGTTCGTACATGCCTTTCTTCCCGTTAAGACTGGCCGACGGAAGCATGCCTATGGAGCCCGCCACCATGGAGGCTTCATCGCTCAAAATATCCCCGAACATATTGGTGGTAACGATAACATCGAATGACCTGGGTTGCCTTATTAATTGCATCGAACAGTTATCGACATACATATTTGACAGCTCAATGCCGGGATAGCATTTAGATACCTCCGCAACAGTTTCCCGCCACAATTCGGTCGACTCAAGGACGTTTGCCTTGTCGACCGACAACACCTTTTTTCTCCTTTTTTTTGCTATTTCAAATGCCACGATAGCAATTCTCTTAATTTCCTCCGTAGTATATGCAAGGGTATTTATACCCTTTTTTTGACCGTTTCCTGTATCAAAAATACCTCTCGGCTGGCCGAAATAAATTCCTCCCGTAAGTTCCCTTACTATCATAATATCGGTTCCCGACACGATATCCTTTTTGAGGGGAGAAGCATCGATGAGATCGTCATACACCTTCGCTGGCCTTAAATTCGCGTATAACCCGAGGTCGTATCTTAACGTCAGCAATGCCTTTTCAGGCCTCAGTTCGATAGGAAGGGACTCCCATTTGTACCCTCCTACCGCGCCGAAGAGAACCGCGTCGGATTCTTTGGCTATTTTAAGCGCTTTTTCCGTTATGGGTTTTTTATAGCTGTCGTAAGAGGCTCCGCCGACAAGTTCTTCTTCAAATTCGTAACTTACCCTATTTACGTCAAAAACGAATTTCAAAATCCTTACGGCCTCATTAGATACCTCGGGTCCGATTCCATCTCCCGGAAATAGCGCCAGTTTAATCATGAGAATAGGCCCCGGCTTTCTTCTTTGCGTATCCGATCAGTCCCCCCGCGTTGACGAGTTCGGACATGAATTTGGGAATCGTGTTTGCCTTAATAACAGTATTTCTGGATAGATTTTTTATTTCCCCGTTATCTGTATTTACCTCGAGCAGGTCACCTTCATTGATACCCGTCGTATCGGCATTCAGAATGTAGAGGCCTATGTTAAAAGAATTCCTGTAAAAGATCCTCGCGAAGCTTTTCGCTATAACGACATGGACCCCGCACGCCTTTATTGCCCTGGGGGCGTGCTCCCTGGAAGAGCCGCATCCAAAATTCGCGCCCGCGACAATGAAATCCCCCTCGCCGACCCTGGACGAAAAATCCGTGTCCGCGTCCTCCATGCAATGTTTTTTTAAATTTTCTTCGCCGGCATCGTTAAGGTACCTTGCGGGTATTATCGCATCGGTATCTATGTTATCTCCGAATTTAAAAACCTTCCCTTTAAAAATCATAATACCTCCTCAGGGCCGGCGATTTTGCCCAAAATCGCTGAAGCCGCGCATACAGCCGGATTGGCGAGATAAACCTCACTGGTAACATCCCCCATTCTCCCCCTAAAGTTCCTGTTGGTAGAGGAAATTGCCCTTTCCCCGTCGGCAAGTATTCCCATATACCCGCCAAGGCACGGCCCGCAGGTAGGAGTGCTCACAACCGCACCCGCGTCAAGGAAAATGTCTATAAGGCCTTCTTTCTCGGCCATCCTGTAAATATCCACGGTTGCGGGAATAACTATCAACCTTGTATACCTGGCTATCTTTTTACCTTTTAGAATTCCTGCCGCTATTCTTAAATCCTCTATTCTTCCGTTGGTGCAGGACCCTATGACCGTCTGGTCTATTTTTATATTTTTCGATGATGCCTCGGCTATGTCCACGCTATTTTCTGGAAGATGAGGGAATGCGACCTGGGGATTTATGGTTCCGGCATCAAATTTCAATATCCTGGCGTATTCCGCCCCTTCGTCGCTCCTATAAAAGGTATAATCCCTTTTTGCCCTTGTCTTCACGTATTCATCGGTAATTTCATCGGGCTCGAAAATACCGCTCTTTGCGCCGGCTTCAACAGCCATATTAGATATGGCAAGCCTGTCCGCCATACCGAGGTGCTTGAACGTGCCCCCTGAAAACTCAAGGGCCATATAATTGGCCCCCTCGACGCCGATTTTACCTATCAGGTAAAGTATCAGGTCCTTTCCTGAAACCCATTTTTTAGGCTTCCCTTCAAAAATTACCTTAATAGATTCCGGAACTTTAAGCCAAAGTTCCCCAAAAGCAAAAGCGTAAGCAAGGTCTGTCGAACCTACGCCTGTGGCAAATGCTCCAAGGGCGCCATAAGTGCAGGTATGGGAGTCTGCTCCGACTACAAGGTCCCCGGGAAGCACGATGCCTTTTTCGGGTAGAAGAGCATGCTCTACCCCGGCTTCCCCGCATTCAAAATAATTTTCTATATCGTGTTTTCTCGCGAATTCCCTGAGCACCTTGGCCTGTTTCGCGCTAAGAATATCCTTATTGGGGACAAAATGATCCGGTACAAGCGCTATTTTTTTCCTGTCAAAAACCTCTTTGATCCCGATAGTTTCAAATTCCTTGATGGCTATCGGAGCGGTAATATCGTTTCCAAGGGCTATATCAACCCTTGCGTTGACAATATCCCCGGGTTTAATATCGCTTAAACCTGTATGGTTTAATATTATTTTTTCTGTAATGGTAAGTTTTCTTGCCACCCTGGTTTCCTCCAATTATCAATCCGGTTTATTCCGGGTTGACCGCAATTGTATACCTCTATAAGCTTCCTGAATGGCTTATTACGAGTATTCTAAAATGTTAAATTTTATTATAGATGCCGAGTTGATCGGACTTTTTGGCAGCGGTGCTGTTGTGAATGTATAATTTATTTATGGCATTTATATATGCCTTGGCGCTTGCGACAACAATATCAGTATGGGCGCTTCTGCCTGTAATATTTACCCCGTTTCCCTCGATAGTAATGCTGACATCCCCCTGGGCCTCCGTCGTCCCCCTGATGGATTTAACCTCGTATCCTATAACCCTTGAACCGGTTTTGACGATTCTTTCAATCGCGTTAATAGCGGCATCGACAGGGCCGTTCCCCCACGAGGAATTCATCTTAAGATCCCCGTCTTCCATAACCTTTACCATCGCTAGAGGCGTAACCGTATCTCCGCATACAACGCTTACGTATTTGAGGGAATATTTCTCGAGCGGGTTCGATTTAGCTATAAGAGAATCTATATCCTCATCGTATATTTCTTTCTTTTTATCGGAAAGAGCCTTGAATCTCTCAAACGCGTCAGCTATTTCCTTCTCGTTCAATAAATATCCAAGGGATTCAAGTTTCTCCTTAAACGCGTGCTTACCGGAGTGTTTCCCCAGAATTAGAATGTTCGACTGCCTGCCCACTTTTTCCGGCGTCATTATCTCATATGTAGTCTTTTCTTTCAAAATCCCGTCCTGATGGATTCCCGCTTCATGGGCAAAGGCATTTTTCCCGACAATTGCCTTATTGGGCTGAACCGAAACCCCCGTTATATGGGTTAAAAGCTGCGAAGACCTGTAGAGCTCCATAGTGTTTACATTCGTCACCGCACTATATATGTCTTTCCTGACGTCAAGCGCCATTACTATTTCCTCAAGAGCCGCGTTTCCGGCGCGCTCTCCAATGCCGTTAATGGTGCATTCCACCTGTCCGGCCCCCGCCGCAATGGCGGAAAGGGAATTGGCGACCGCAAGGCCCAGGTCGTTGTGACAATGAACGCTTAACGTTATGTCGTCTATACCCTTAACCCTCTGTCTTATGCTCTCGATAAAACTATAAAACTCGAACGGCGTCGCGTATCCCACGGTATCGGGTATGTTGACCGTCGTAGCGCCGGCAGATATGACGCCGTCTATAGATC
>JAKAPT010000006.1 GCA_021806885.1 bacterium
TAACGGGGAGGAAAGCAAGGTGGGCTTCCTTAAAAGTTTTTTGGGGGTTTCTTTCAGGATTAAGCTGGTCGGGCTTTTTATTTTCTTTACATTCCTTTGCGGGATTGCCATTTTATACTTTGTTTTCTCGATTTACTTGAATGAGGCGATGCACGAAGAGATGCTCTTAAGCCAGTTTATCGCAAAAGAGCTGGCGGTCGATTCGAAAGGCTTTATGTTAAAAAAACATCCCCGGCAGCTCGATGCCCTTTTAGCGGGCGAACTTGCGGACAATGACAGGATACTTTACGCTTTCGCGGAAAATAAAAAAGGTAAAATTTTTGCCTCCGCATTTAAAAAAGGTTTTTATTTGAATATTTTAAATTCCGGCAGATCGTTAAATATCTACGGCAGTAAAAGTAATAACCATGACCTTTTATCGACGGTAAAGGTTACAAGCCCAGTTTACGGGGAGATTTACGATACCTCCGCGCCTATCCGCGGCGGCAAACTTGGAATAATGAGGGTCGGTCTATCGTTAAAATATGCGGGATACCGTTTTTTCCAAAAGTCCATTATATTTATATCGGTACTTATAATGCTTTTTATTATGCTGCTTTCTATCTCCATCACGTTGATGCTTACCAATCCCCTAAAAAAAATTAATGAGGCTGTTCAGAGGATTAAAAAAGGCGATTATGATATTCATCTTAACGCCTCGAGTATTTCGGAAAACGACGAAATAGGAAAGCTTTCTAAAGCTTTTAACGAGATGGCTCTTGGTTTAAAAGAGGCGGAAGACGAAAGGGATAAAAATGAAGATTTGAGGAAAAATTTCGTAAACAGAATTATTAATGCGCAGGAAGACGAAAGGAAAAATATATCCCACGGATTGCACGACAGGCTCGGCCAATTTCTTTTCGCGGTGAAACTTAAACTTAGAATGCTTGAAGACCTTCACGATTTGAACGAAATAAAACCCAGGATTTTACAGATTAGGAAGGATTTAGACAACGGGGTAGAATTAATACACAAAATAGTTAAAGATTTAAGACCCCCGTTACTTGACGATAGAGGAATTGTTGACGCTATTATTGCTTATATTAACGATATGGCCAAAAATAATGAAAACGTTAAAATAAATTTTTATCCTATTAATCTGGAAAATAATAGATTTAATAAAGAAATAGAGATTAATATCTACAGGATAATTCAAGAAGCGGTATTAAATAGTTTACGCCACGCGTATCCCAATAACATTACAATAATTATTGAAAAATACAAAGATAATATAAGGGGAGTTATCGTCGATGACGGGATCGGCTTTGAATGCAATAAAAATAATGACGGCCAGTTTGGAATAACCGGAATGATGGAAAGAGCAAAGTTGTTAGGTGGAGAATTGACGATCGAATCAGAAAAAGGGATCGGGACTGTCGTTAAATTTCGGATACCTACCGATTAATAAATAATTCCGTTAAAAAAGGAGTGGAGCATGACAAAGGTAGTTTTGGTCGATGACCATAATATATTAATTTCAACCCTTAAAATGTTTTTAGATGCGCAGGATGATATTAATGTTGTAGGAACCGCTTCAGATGCGACGTTGGCGTTAGAACTTATAAAAACAAAGCTGCCCGACGTTGTTTTGCTCGATATATCACTGCCTAAAATGAACGGCCTTGACCTCATTCCGAAAATAAAAAAAATCTCTCCGAATTCCAAGATATTAATGCTGACTATGCTCGAGGATAAAAAATATATGCAGGCCTCAATAGATTCAGGTGCTTCAGGCTTTCTGATAAAAAGAGCGCTGGATTACGATTTAATTTATGCAATCCGGACTGTGGCAAGGGGTGAGATTTATATCCACCCCACCATGCTGGAAGACTTTATAAATATCGACGGTCACAGTGGATATACCCCGAACAAGGAAGAAATATTGTGGAATAGTTTGAGCAACAGGGAAAAAGAGGTCATGCTTGGCGTCGCCCAGGGTTTTACCAATAAAGAAATCGCTGAAAAACATTTTTTAAGCGAAAAAACTATTGCCACATACCGTTCTAGAGCTATGGAAAAACTTGGTTTTGAAAATAAATCTGAACTGATAGAGCTTATTTTTTTTAAACTTAAATTATTAAAAAAATAATTAAATTTTTAAAATTTATGTAAGTTTATTCCCTACTTATTTTTCCTTATTTATCCTACAAAAATCAGCATTTATCCTCTTTAATCCCCTTTTAACAAGTATTAAATTTAAAGTAATAAAGCGGCCCGATCAGAAGCAAAATTGTAAACTAATTCTAAAATTTGAGGCGAGGCAAAAAAATGAAAAATACGTCAATTGTTTTTACAGCAATAATTATAGGCATTTACATTTCTTTATTGAACATGGCCCCGGTTTATGCCCTTACCGGAAAATTGCTGTTCAGCAAGGAAGGGTGCATTATGTGTCATTCCATTAACGGCAATGGGGGGTCTTTAGGCCCAAACCTTTCGACGATAGGTAAAAAAAGAAGCCTGACATTTATTAAAAGAATGATTAAAAATCCATCTTTAAATTTTTTTACGCCTAATTCATGGGCCATAATTAATGGCAAAATCTATCGTTCCATCATGCCGGCGGGAAAGGGGAGGATAAGTAAGAACGACATTAACGCGCTTTCGGAATATCTTAAATCGCTAAAATAGTTTTAGCTAAATTAAAAGGTTAACCTTAATGCAGGTAAAATGGGGAAACGCATAATAGGTAAAAATTATTGTCATGAAGACTATCAATAAAAAAAATATTCCATTATTTTCAGTATTTTCTTTGTTTATTTTATTATTGTTTTATCTATTGCTTTCCGTCATTGAAGTCAACGCGGGCGTTATACCTAAATTTAAAAATAGTGAATACAAAGAGCGATTCCATGGGCGTGAACTTTATAGAAAATACGGTTGCGCGGTTTGCCATGGGAAGCTCAGGTTTGGAAACTCCGCGCAGCCGCTATTACCTGAATTTATAGGCCGCTATTCCATCTCCAAACTTAAATCCATTATATCCAATGGGTTGTCCCCGGTTCCTATGCCCTCTTTTAAGAATTTATCCAAAAAAGATTTATCAGACCTTGTAAGTTACCTGGAAGAGCCTTCAAAAACTGTGCTCTGGACGAGGGCCGATATAATTAAAAGCCGCATAAAATTTCCGGGAATTAAAAACCCGGATATCAAACCTGTAAACGTTAAAAATTTAATGGCCGCCGTAATAGGAGGAAGCGGAAAAATCTGGGTCCTGAAAGGGACTAAGATATTAAATAAATTCAATTTCGGCGATATCCACGGCGGGTTAAAATATTCTCCTTCCGGAAGATATCTCTATCTTCCCTCCACCACCGGGTATATAGGCAAGTATGACTTTTATACCATGAAGCTGTCCTATAAAGTCAGAGCCTGCCGTTATTTAAGAAATATATCCCTTTCAAAAGGGGGAAGGGATGTTATAGCCGCCTGTTGGCTTCCTGAGTCCATCGTAGTATTAAACGCAAAAAATTTAAAGCTCGTAAAAAAGATATCCTTAAAACATAGGGTAAGCGTGATTTATGGATTATTCAGGAATAATATGGCGGTATTTTCGTTCATGCATAAGCCGGTCATGGGCATATTGGATACCGGCGCATGGAATATCTCGTATTATAAAATCCCCGTTCCCTTTCAGGATTTTTTCGTGGACCCCTTAGACGAATATGCCGTCGGAGGTTCATTTAAAGGGGGAAATATTTTTGCATTTAGCCTTAAGAAAAAAGAAATCGTTTATTCCGGTTCATCCTACGGAATTCCGCACCCTGCTGGCGCGGCGTTCTGGTTTTATAGGGGTAAATTTTATTTTGCCCTTTCAAACCTCATTAAGCCTTTCATTTCCGTATGGCGGATGTACGACTGGAAGTTCATAAAGAACATATATACCGGCGGCCCGGGTTTCTTCGTAAAGACCAATCCTTACAGCAGTTACCTCTGGGCCGACAATAGTTCTGATGCGGTAGTTCTTATAAACAAGAATAATTTCCGCACTAAAAAAATAGTGATAAAAAAGAGGGGACTCATAATACATACACAGTTTTCCGGAAACGAAAGACTTGCATATATAAGCGATTACGGCAGACATGGCGAACTCGCGGTCATGAACGCGGCCACGCTAAAAATAATTAAAACAATACCGGCAAACGGCATAATAGGAAAATACAATTACGTTAATTACCAGAGGATGAACGATGCCGCCCTTCTCGGAGAAGAGGTTTACTTTACCTATTGCTGGGGGTGCCACAATCCGACCCTTCAAGCCATAGGACCTTCTTTTTCCTATATAGCCAGGCATATTAATAAGGCAGAGATAGAGGAACAGACAGCCCACCCCGGAAGAACCTCGAGATTATTGGGCTATAAGGCTAACGCCATGCCCGTTTTCGATTTGACTAAGCAGGAAATTAATGCGCTTATCGCCTTTATAAAGGATTCCGGAAACAGGAATTTCTGGAGGAACGGAAACTGATGTTAAGAATATCCAATTACATTAAACAATCGTTAAAAGATTTAAATTTAAATAACATTAATTTAAATAACCCGGGTGACAAATCGGCAGGAAAAAAGGAAGAGGGAAGGCTTTTATTATGGAATATAACCGGCGACTGCAATCTTTCCTGCGAACATTGCTATTCCTCCTCGGGGGCCGGTAGAAAGTATGAAAAGATAGCGCCGGGGGTTGTTCTTTCAACCATTGATTCTTTAAAGAAAGCAAAAATAAAATCGGTGATTATTTCAGGCGGAGAGCCGCTCATGTCGCCTTATATCTTCGAAATAGCAAGAATCCTCAAGGACGCAGGCTTTTCCGTGCATCTTTCCACTAACGGGACAATGATAAAAGAAAGCAATATAGAGAAAATAAAGCTTTTTTTCAACTACGTGGGCGTGAGCATAGACGGAAAGGAAGATACGCATGACGGTTTTAGAAAAATGAAGGGAGCGTTCAGGGCGTCGTTGAAAGGCATCAGGACGCTTTTAAATAACGGCGTAAACGCCGGTATAAGGTTTTCTTTAACCGAACGCAATTACCGGGATGTCGATTTTATATTCGATATGGCAAAAAACGAGGGTTTAAGGAAGGTCTACATTTCGCATTTAGTATACTCGGGACGCGGAAAAAACAGCTGGGATTTAAATAAATCCCTCCATAAGGAAATTTCTCTGTATATTATCGAAAAGGCTTTTGATTTTGTCAGTAAAAATATACCTGTTGAGATTGTAACCGGCAATAACGAGCCGGACGCGATTTTGCTTTTGGGAATATTTAAGAGATTATACCCGGAATTTTACGAAAATATATACGACAGGGTGTTACGTTGGGGCGGGAATCAATCCGGCAAAAAAATAATCAATATAGATTACGCCGGAAACGTTAAGCCGGACCCCTTTTTTAATTATAACGCCGGGAATATTAAAAACAGGGACTTTCTCTATATTATAAACGAAGATAAATTGTTTTTAAAATTAAACGAAAAACCCAGGAAACTAAAAGGAAGATGCGAAAAATGCAGTTATTTAAATATTTGCAACGGCGGTTCCAGGGCAAGGGCTTTCGCGGTTTACGGGGATTATTTTCAGGAAGACCCCGCCTGCTTTATGTAACCTGTTCCGTTTTTATTTTTCTTATGTTGCCGTGGAAGTATGCGCTTGCCGGAAGGTACTATGTCGTCGAAAGAGCGGCCGGCTCTCTCGGGATTATAACAAACAATAAATTGACGGGGGAGATAAAAAACCTGGGAAACGGAACGCACATAATAATTTATTTCGGAAAGCATTACGGCTACGCCCTGAGCAGAAACGGTTATTTATCGAAAATAGACCCGGGAACCGGCAGAGTTATTTTGCAAAAAAGGGTTTCAAAGGATACCGTGGATTTTTGCCTGTCGGGAAAATATATCGCCGTGGCCAGTTATGTGCCGGAAGACGTTATAGTGCTGAATAAAAATCTGAAAGTTTTAAAAACTATCAAAACTGGAGACAAAAATATCGGAATAGAGTTTTATAAAAATTACCTGATATTCGAACTAATGAATAAGGATAGGATATTAGCGTTGAATACCGCCGACAATTTTAAAATCGTAAAAACAGTAAATAATATCGGCAAAATGCCGATAGACGCGCTAATTTACAAAGGGTTTTATCTTTCGTCGTTTCTTTTGGGTCAAAAATTTGGCATGTTAAACTTAAATAATTTTACTTACAGGATAATAAGATATGGGAAAAAAGGGAAATTTACGCATCAGATACCCCATTATGGAATATACTCTGTCGATAACGATAAGGCATATATCCCCGCAGTAGGCGAAAAGAAACTGGAAGTAGTCGATTTAAAAACCGGCAACTTAACAGGTTCAGTGAATTTGCCCGGATTTCCCATATTTATAATATTTTCTCCGGACAGAAAAATTATAGCGATAAATTACAGTGGAGGCGCGCATGATTACTTGACCCTTATAAATGCCGGAAATTTACATGTCGTGAAGAATTTAAAGGCCGGAAGAAGGGTGATGTTTATGTCCTTTTCAAGAGGAAGCGGCCATATTTATGTTTCGGATTACTACGGAAACTCGGTGAATGTTTTTAATACAAGAAACGGCAAAGAAGTTTTCAAGATTCCTGTTCAGAGTCCTTCGGGAATATTCAGGGTGCCTAATAAATTATATGAACAACAAAAAAAATTAGGGGGGAAAATTAAATGAAGAGAAAAAAAGGGGTGGACGAAGCGAATCGGAGCATATGCGGCCCCGCGCTTATAAAGCCAGAGGATTTACGCGGGGCGGAACGGGATGCCGGTGAAGCTCAGCGAAGCAGCGCGGAATCCGGCGCAACCCATGAAGACCCTGCGGGACAGGAAAAAACCGGGAACGAGAAAAACTCCGGCAGAAGAAAGTTTCTTAAGATGCTCGGTCTGGGAGGATTAGCGGCTTCAACTTTCGGGATATTCAGCTTATCGAAATCGAAAGAAATTTTAGCAGCCCCGTTAAAAAAAATCAAAGATAATGGGACAGGAATAAATTCTCCCGAAAAAGGTACGGGCATTACTACCGGTCCGTTAAAAAACCACAGGTGGATGAACTGGATGAATCCGTCGCAGTACATAAAGGACGGATGGGACCAGTGGCAAAACACCATACAAAACCCTATGCGCGCGCGAGTTTTCCACGATAAATTTTACAGGATAAAAAAGATAAGACCCAGGATACATCATTTTGTTTTTGTAATAGATGTTAACAAATGCGTTGGATGTCAGACTTGCGTGGTAAGTTGTAAAAACGAAAACGCGGTACCCCTCGGGGTTTTCAGAAGAGTAGTTGATGTTGTGGAGACAGGGGAGATGGTTCCGGATGAAAGAGGTATAGTCGCAACGGAAGAAGGAAATTACACTCCTAACGTAAAAAGATTTTTTCTTCCAAGAACATGCAACCATTGCGACCATCCCCCATGCGTAGAGGTTTGTCCCGTTAAGGCAACGTATAAATTAGAAACGGGACAAGTCGAAATAGATTACGACTTATGCATCGGATGCCTTACCTGCGTTCAGGCTTGTCCTTACAATATGAGGTTTGCAAATCCAATCCAGCATACGGCAGACAAGTGCAATATGTGCGCGGGAAGAGCAGCGGTTTCCCATGAAAAATCTTATACGCCTCTTTTGCCAACATGTGTTACTTCTTGTGTCGGAAGGGCTATGAAATTCGGAGATACAAACGATCCCAACAGCGAGGTTTCAAAATTGATAGCAAATAACAATGTTTCAAGGCTGAACGTCGAGTTCGGCACCGATCCGCAGGTTTACTATATTGGCTTAGACGAGAATATCGTAAACTCGGCCAATCCCGATAAGGCGAAGATGGTTTACACTTATACAATGGGTTTAATGGCTTCTTCTTATGAAAAACTTGGCGGAAAACCTGTGCTTTCATATTTAGAAGAAAGAGAATACCCTTATGCAGGTTAATTTTAACTATTTTTAAACAAAGGAGTGCATAACATGTTTCATTATGTGAACCCTCTTGCAATTAACGGTTCTTACGGAACCCTCGAAAACGTTTACTGGGGGCTTCCGATAGTAACTTATCCTTTTCTTTCCGGGCTGTTAGCCGGGTCTTTCGTGGTCGGGGCATTGTATCATCTTTTCCATGTAGAAAAGCTTAAGCCCGTTTCGCAGCTTTCTTTAATAGCGAGCTTTGCGATGCTTTTGCTTGCCGCCATGGCGCCCTTAGCGGACGCGCTTCAACCCTCCAGGGCGATATGGGAGCTGTATTTTAGAGACCATTTTCCCTACTCCCCTCTGGGGATGTTTATTATTATCTGGACACTTTTTGTCATAGCCTTTCTTTTCGAGCTATATTATCTTTTCAGGGAACACAATATTAAAAGAGCGCGAGAGGATAAAGGAATAAGGGGTAAGGTATCCGCAATTCTTACGCTTGGAAGCAGGGACATGTCCTCAAAAAGTATTTCAAGGGACCATAAAGCCCTCTGGATAATATCCATTATCGGGATTATTCTCTCTATCCTGTTTCACGGTTATGTCGGATTTTTATTTGGTGCCATCAAGGCAAGGGCGCTATGGTCGGATCCAGTCATACCTCCTATGTTTATCGCATCGGCGGTTGTATCTGGTATTGCTTTCGTTGGATTATTGTACGGCATCGGCTTTTCTTTATTTTCCGATAAAAATAAAATCGAACCTGACACCCTGGATGTCCTCAACAAGTCCTTAGTTTTTGCGATATTTGCCGACCTCTTTTTCGATTTAATAGAGTGGCTTTATTCGGTTAGAGGATATAGTTCTAAATCTGTGTACGATAATTGGCACGAAGTATTTTCCTTTTCGGGTCGCGGCCCGTTATGGTTCAATTATCATGTTTTACAGATAGGACTCGGGCTTATAATCCCGGCGTTTTTATTTCTTGTTTTTAAGAAAATCAGAAGGTCGTTAGTCTGGACGTTAATTATAGATTTTATCGTTACGGTAGGCGTGTTCGAAATGAGGTTCGATACCGTGATAGGCGGTCAGCTTCCGGCAAAGATAGGTCAAGGAGTGGTTAATTTGCATATCCCCTTCCTGCTTTTTGACGGATATTTAACGAATATAGGGCTCTTTGGAATGGGCATTATGCTTATATTCATTTTTGGGTATTTTTTGGGTTGGGAGCATGACCCGGAAGAATTGAGCTTACCCCCTAAG
Source organism: bacterium (assembly GCA_021806885.1). Classification (GTDB taxonomy): domain Bacteria; phylum SZUA-79; class SZUA-79; order Acidulodesulfobacterales; family Acidulodesulfobacteraceae; genus JAKAPT01. The sequence goes on from JAKAPT010000006.1 coordinate 9,233, forward strand.
CCCGCGTACAGGTTTGAATGGGATGGAACGGAATACCGGGAGGAAAAAGATAAGGACGCAAAATAAGAGAGATTAAAATTAAGGAGGTTCTATCAATGTCAAAGAATAAAATGAATAGAAGGGATTTTCTTAAATGGGGATCGTTCGGGGCTATGGCGGTTGCCACAGGAGCCGGTCTGACGCAGTGGGCGGGCGGAGTGTTTCATTACGTCGGAAAATATACATTTCCACGCCGGCCTGAAACATGGCCGGGTGAGATCGCGAAATACTCCACATGCGAGCAATGCCAGGGCAATTGCGGAATAATGGCAAGGGTTTTTAACGGAACCTTGCTTAATATTTGGGGTAATCCTTACGATATACAAACCACGGAACCAAATATAAAATATTCCTCTCCCGCAGTAGGGTCCATAATCTATACAGGGACGTATTATTCTCCGGATAAGCCTTTCGTTGACGGCGCACACTCCGTATGCTCAAAAGGCTCAGCGGGTACCCAGACCGCTTACGACCCCTACAGGATTTACATGCCCTTAAAAAGGGTCGGCGAAAGGGGCTCCAGGAAGTTTAAGGTAATTTCGTACGAACAGCTTATAAACGAGGTGGTAAACGGAGGATACCTTTTTAAAGATGTTCCCGGCGAAGAAAAACGTTTCGTCGAGGGGTTCAGGCATCTCTGGAACGGGGGCAGGAACCGCTTCATTCCCGCAGATTCAAAACATCCCGATTTTGGCCCTAAAACTAATCAGTACGTAAGTTACTGGGGCAGGGCCGATGATGGCCGGGCAAATTTCATAACTCGATTCGGAAATGCCCTCGGCTCGGTAAACGCCATACCGGATGTTTCCATATCCGAACCTTCGTATCGCGCTTCTACTTTCATGACCTATCCCGGAACAAATATGCTGAAGCCGGATTTGCCGAATTGCGAGCATCTCATGGTATTCGGAGCAAATTACTTAGAGTCCAATTTACCTATGCAGACCCTGGCGAGGAGAACGGTAAGCGCCACATCGAAGGGCAAGTTGAAGGTAACGGTGATAGACGTGAGGGGGGGTAATATGCTCGCGCATTCGGATAAATATATACCGGTTAAACCCGGTGGGTACGGGGCTCTGGCAATGGGCATGCTCAGGTGGATAATAGAAAATAAGCGCTATGATGAGAACTTTCTCACAAACCTTAACCATAAGGCGGCAAACGCAAACGGCGAACCTAATTTTTCAAACGCTTCCTATCTTATAGTCAGTGACGAAAACAATCCAAATTTTGCGGGATTTTTGAAAAGTGGAAATTCATTTTACGCAATCGACAAGTTTTCCGGGAAGCCGGTTCTAACGGCGGCGGCAGAAAAAGGCGATTTGTGGCCTACAGGATTTTTATCCCTGACCCCCGTTAACGTAAACGGCGTCAACTGCGTGACAAGCATGCAAATGTTATGGAGCGAACTCGTCAAGCATACCCTGGATGAATACTCGAAGGAAGCAGGGTTGACCCCCGGGGCTATGCCGATACAGGAACTGGCGGGAGAATTTACTTCACATGGGAAAAAGTCTGTCGCCGATTATTACAGGGGTCCGGTGAAGGATACTAACGGATATTACTACGGCAGGGCAATTCAGCTTTTAAATGTTATGGTAGGGAACGTAAACTGGCAGGGAGGGTATATAAACGGCGGCGGGAGCGCTAATATTATGGGCGGATACGGCTACCCTTACGATTTGAAAAAATGGCCCGGATTTGTTCAGGCAAAAGGCGTAAAAATTTCAAGAGAAGGTTCGTTCTATGAAGACACCATGGAATATAAAGAAAAATTAACAAGAGGCGTTTCTCCATATCCCGCGAGGAGGCCATGGTTCCCCTTCAGCTCCGGCATGGCGCAGGAAATTTGGGGAGGAACGTATTTCCAGTACCCGTATCCGGTAAAGATACTTTTCCAGCATATGGCAAATCCCGCGTGGTCCATGCCCGGAATGGGGGGCGTAGACGATGAGTCCAAGCCCTGGATGCAGATGATAAAAGACACGACAAAAGTTCCTTTGTTTATCGCGTCCGATACCATGGTTTCGGAAAGCTCCGCATATGCCGATTACATAGTGCCGGATACGACATATTTGGAAGGATGGGGTTTTTCCGGCAACTTGTCGATGTATCCGACGGCAAGAACCTCGGTAAGGCAGCCTGTTATAGAACCCATGACGGAAAATACGCCCGACGGAAGGCCTATATGCATGGAAAATTTCCTGATAGACGTCGCAAAAAAACTTGGGCTTCCGGGGTTTGGCGAAAACGCATTTCTGGAAGGAGGCAGTTTAAACCAAAGGGAGGATTATTATTTAAAAATGGCGGCGAATATAGCTTATGATTCTAAGACTTTTCTTAAGAAAAAAGGAACCGGTTTCAGGCATTTAGGCCCGGTGCCGGATGGCAATTCCTTCGAGATCGGAACCGTTAAGGATTATATGAAAAAACACGGCAAGGCCATTAAGCCTGCGGAATGGAAAAAAACGGCTTATGTCGTTTCAAGAGGCGGCAGGTTCGAGGATTACGATGTAGGATATCTTCCTTGGGGAAAACCGAAATGGGTGACGCATCTCTGGTCGCCGGATACGCCGGTTCAGTTATATAACGAACAGGTGGCTACAACCCATGACGCAATAACCGGCGAGAGATTTAACGGAACCACGGTATTACTGCCCCATAGGAATATGAAGGGCGAGATTTTAGATGTAAAGTATCCCATGGCGGAATACCCATTAATGGTTTCCGCCCACAAACAATCCATCCACTCAATGTCAAATACTATGAGAAACCCATGGCTACAGGAACTTTTGCCCGGCGCTTTCTGGGAGATCGGCGCGATAGATGCCAGGAAATTAGGATTATACGACGGAGATACCATAAGGGTGGTATCGCCTACGTATCCGAAAGGGATTACCCACAGGGTAAGAATCATGCCTTCGGTAAGGCCGGGTGTAATCACTGCGGCTAACTCCTTCGGAAGATGGCTTTACGGTTCGGGTGAGTGGTATATAAACGGAAAGAAATATACCGGAGATCCAGCAAGAAATCAGGGGGTTCATCCTGCCGCCTTATTCCTGCTTGATAATTCTATAGCCGCTAAAGACGGCTGGACCACCGTGTTAACCGACCCTGTTGGCGGTTCCATGGCACATTACTATGCGCCTGTTAGAATAGAAAGAGTTTAAAGAATCTTTGAGGTTTATAGATAATGATAACAGTATGTATAATTGACGGCTATTCAATGTTATTAACCGCATTAGAGGCCCTGCTTGACGGCCAGGATGATATAAAGGTATTAGGAACCGCAACGGATGAGCAGTCCGCAGGTAGTCTCATAAAATTAAAAAAGCCGGAAATTATATTACTTGATATATCTTTATCCGACGACGACAGTTTCGATTTAATCCATCAGTTTAAGAAGATTTCCCCCGGCTCAAAAGTATTAATATTGGCGACGCGTGAAAATGTCGAATATCTTCGCACATGTTTTAATCTTGGCGCGTCCGGCTTCTTAGTAAAAAAAGCTATGAATTTCGATTTGATATATGCAATCAGGACCGTAGCAAGAGGAGAAATCTATATATACCCTTCGCTGATAAAAAAATTTTTAGCCGATGATAAAAAATCCGTTATTGATTCAAATATTCAAAGTAATAATTCAAGAGAAAAATTTTTATGGGAAAGCTTAAGTTTAATGGAAAAAGAAGTAATGATTGAAATTGCAAATGGTTTTACAAATAAAGAGGTTGCCGAAAGGCACTTATTGGAGGAGAAAATCATTGCGGCGCATCGTGTAATCGCAATGAAAAAATTGGATTTAAAAAAGAAATCCGACATTACAGAACTGATTTTATCGAAACTTAAAATAACCGGAAAATAGGCATATTAAGGCTTATAGGTATTCCCCCTACATTTTTACAAACTTATCTTACAAAAATCAGGTTTTATCCTGCATAAATTATAAATAATTAAAATTATAATTACTAATAAAGACATTCATAAATCTGTTACCCATTCTTCTTTTGGTTCCTCCTTTTGTTGAAGGAGGGGTAATTTGAAGATTTAAAATTAATAAAGATTGTTAAAACTTAAATTAATTGTTTGTTTTATTGGGAGGAATGAGAAATGAATAAATTTATTTTTCTTGTTTCGCTTTTCTTTCTTGTTGCGATTTTAGGCCTGAACAATTTAGCGTTTGCCACAGGCTCCGGCGCTAAACTTTTCAAAGATTATTATTGCATCGACTGCCACACTCTGGGACATCAAGGAGGAACGGTCGGTCCAAACCTTTCTAATATAGGGAAAACGAAGAGTCTTACGTGGATCGAGTCCCAGATATCTAATCCGAGTAGTCATTTTACAAGAGGGTCGAACACAAAAATCAACGGAAAGATTTACCTGGTTAGAATGCCCGGCTTCAATAATATTCCGGATTCGGTTGCCGATAAACTGGCTGAGTATATCAAGACTTTTCCGTCCGTATTGTCAAATTTAAGCTATAAAAGGCCGCCGGAGGGCATGAGACTTTTCGAAAAGGATAACTGCGTCGCGTGCCACAGGATAAACGGTATTGGAGGAAAAGTAGGCCCAAATCTTTCGCATATCGGAAAGACAAAAAGCCTGTCCTGGATAGAAACGCAGGTGGTAGATCCGAAGGTTCACTTTAGATATGGTCTTGGCGTAATTATCGACGCTCATACTTATCTTGTTATGATGCCCAGTTTTAAAGATATTCCTGACTCGCAACTTAATGTAATAGGCAGGTATCTTGAATCGTTAAAATAATTTTCCGACCAAGCATATTTACGCTTAAGCATTAGTCTTAATTCAAAAAGGAGGTAATTAAATTATGCAGTGCAAGAAATTATTGACCATTGCGGGTATCGCGGCTTCCCTTATGCTTTTAACCGCTCCTATGGCCTTTGCGGCTTCCGGCTCGAGCCTGTTCGCAAAAGAAGGCTGCATGGGCTGTCACACCATCAACGGAGCAGGCGGTTCCATGGGTCCCGACCTTTCCCATGTCGGCAGCAAGAAAAGCGAATCGTGGCTTAAGAAGCAGATAACCGACCCTAATTCTCATTTCCCCGGAGGCTCTATGCCCTCTTCCCAAATGTCCGGCGCACACCTTAAAGCTCTTTCAAGCTACCTGGAATCCTTAAAGTAATTGCCAAACAATACCGCGGCTGATACTTCCGTATCCCGCGGTATTGTTGCATTGTAAACCCTGCTTTATCCTTCAATATTCTTAATCCAAAAAACACGGTTTTAAGCGTAACCCATTATCTTTACAGCTTATTATCTTTTGACCCCGGGAATTTATTTATTATATTTTATGTGGGGTTTATGGGGCATCTGCAAAAATTATAAAAATTATTGACTTTTAGAATTTATAATGATAAAAAAGTTTATTTAGTAAAAAAAATAAAGATTTCGGGAGCTTTCCAGCCGGGAAAATCCTAAAAGTTATTCTCACAAAACATATTTGAAATAAAGAAGGGGGGAACAAAATGGCAAAGAGTTCAGAAGAGTCGCCGTCAAGGCGCACTTTTATGATGGTTGTTATCGGTTTGCTTACCGCCATAGTGGGGGTCGGTCTTGCTATTCCCATTGTGGGAGAAATTTTAACTCCGCTCTTTAAAAAGAGGGACATTGTATGGGCGAAGCTTGGAAAGGTTAGCGATCTTGAAAACATGCAACCCTTAACGCCCACGTTTATTCCTGTATATTTTAAAGTAAAGCAGGGCTGGAGCGTGAACACGCTTCCCAGACAGGTTATCGTGGTTAAAGACGTCGCGGGGAAACTGTATTTCTTTTCAAATCAGTGCACGCATCTTGGATGCCCCCTGCACTGGATAGCCGAAAGGCAAAAATTTATGTGCCCATGCCACGGCGGCATGTTTAACGCCATGGGGAAGGTTGTTGGAGGGCCTCCTCCAAGGCCTTTATTTGTTTGGGTTCATAAGGTCGAAAACGGCACCGTTTTCATTCAGAATAAGTTTTTAGATAATCCGAAAGAAAGGGGGATCTGATGTTTAAAAAAGTTCAGAAATGGTTTGACGAAAGAATAGAGCTGACTGAAACTATAAACGAATTTAACGGCGAGCGCATCCCGAGAAGCGGGGGATGGGCCTATACCTTTGGAAGCCTTCTCGCCTTTCTGTTTACGGTTCAGGTCGCTACCGGCATATTTTTATTATTTTATTACGTACCTTATTTTCCAGTCGCAAGGGATGCGACCTATTTCATTAAGCATAACGTCCTGTTCGGAAGCCTTCTCCTCGGCATTCACCTCTGGGGTGCTTTCACGATGGTATTTATTCTTGTTGTTCATATGGCGAGGGTTTATTTTTCGGGGGCATATAAAAAGCCCAGGGAGCTCCAATGGGTTATTGGGATGGCGTTGTTCTCCTTTGTGATTGTCCTTGGCTTAACCGGTTATATGCTCATTGGGAATGAAAACTCATGGTGGACGATAAACGTTCTTTCAAACGTCGCCGCCCACACGCCTTTCTTAGGCGGCTTTATAAGAATCCTAGCAAGGGGCGGCACCGAAACATCCACCCTTGCCATGCAGCACATCTTTGCCGTTCATGTTTGGCTTTTACCCATAGCCGTTATCCTCCTCATACCCACCCATCTTTTCCTTATCAGAAAAACCGGACATCAGGGTATGGCGATGGAATATAACAAAAGCAAGCTCCCGGACGATAACATAGACAAGTGGAAACATCCGGACGCGACCGTCCCGTTTTTTCCCGACCAGTTTTACAAGGACATGATAGTCGCTATAGTGGTATTTGTTGTCGTTTATCTACTTGCGATTTTCTTTGTCCCCGAAGTAGGTCCGGTTTATAACCCGCTCGCGCTTCATTTCGCCCCGGAGGCGGACTGGTATTTCCTTGCGAACGAGGAACTTCTTAAGTTCTTCCCGGGTCATGGGCTGATTATTTTTGCCACGTTCCTCGTTCCCATAATCGGGTTTGTTATATTATTCGCGCTTCCGTTCATCGACAGGGGACATGAAAGAAGTCCTTTTAAAAGGCCTGCCGCGACAATTCTGGGGATTTTTTTCCTGCTTTTAATTGTTTATTTAACATTAATGGGCGGAGAACCTAAGGCGCCTGCCACCATTTAAATTTAAGATGAGGAGTCATTGAAATGAATTTAGGAACTATCGATATTATAAATCTTGTTTTAAACCGCCTGGCGCTGGGGTTTATGGCAGTGGGCTTTATATCCCATTATATCGGGATATTTAAGAAAGAGGATAGATACTACAGGCTCGCCGGTCCATTGATTTTATTATCCCTTATAATAGGAACCATCCAGACGTCATTGTATTTTTATTTCGTAAGCCTTTTAAAGAACGGCATTCCCAATTTCTGGATACTGATAAACCATCTCCAGCCCGGCATAATAACGATGGGGCTGGACTCCATGCTGATGTTTCTCGTGCTTGGCGGGATATACTACATGGGATTTAAAGGCGAGCCGTCCGCGGGCCGCCAGGGATGGAACATATTTTTTGGTGTTATGGCGTTTCTTTTCGGATTTTTATCCGACATATTCTATTCCATTACCGAAAGTTACACCATTGGTCCTGCCCCGGAAACGGCCATAAGGACCCCTATGGTTTTAATGCTTATAATCGAAAAAAATGTGGAAATAATTGCTCTCGCGGGAGCCGTCATCGCGATATGGGCAGGTATAAGATACATATTTTCAAGCAAACCCGAGTCAAAGACGTTTTTTGACTGGATGGGCTCTTTCGGGGCTATCGTAACGATGACGTTTCTTGCCATGTATCCCGTTATTTACTTCGGCTGGCTCAAACACTTCAGGGCTACCTCGAGCATCGGGTTCAACGCGATAATGCTTGGCAAATACCAGTGGATAATGTTCTGGTTTATGGGAACGGTAGGCGGATCCCTTATTTTTTTCTTCATTTATATGCTATGGAAACTCATAAATGGAAGGGACAGGACAAGGCCGTCGGTTTCGGTAGGATTAATAATATTCTTCATTATAGTGGCGGCTGTTTCCCTCGTTTTTGGAATGCTTCCCGCGACAGCCGGGATCCTTGGAAATATGCAGCCGGTAAAATATCTTGCCCTTTCGGGCTTATTCTTAACGGGTTTCCTCGTCCTCGGTTATTACTTAAAAGACCTCACCCCGAATTTTAAATTCGGGACTATTTCAAAACTCCCCCAGATATTCTTAATACTCGCAGGTCTCGGCATAGTCATCAATGTCCCGTTAATGGGATATATGAAGAACGCCGCGAGGGGTACGGACATGATAATATACCAGACGATGAAACTCGACGGCTCAAAATACGTTCCGCCGGTCGTGTTCCCATGGCCTGTTACAAAGGGTTACAGCCAGCTCAGCGACAAATGCGTGATATGCCATACCCTGAACAGGGTCGAAAGATACGGCTATACCGGACTAACCTCCGGAGATTGGGAAAAAGTCGTTAATTTAATGAAAGTGACTAATGGATGTCCTATAACCGCCGCGGATGCAGAGATTATAGTTGATTACCTCAACAGGACGAACATTATTGCCTACAATGAAAATCTCGAGAAACAGAAGAAGGCATGGACCCCGCCGGCTTCGCTTCCATATGGGGCTTCCTCGTCCGCATCAGGTACTTCGACCGCGGCAAATACGGGGGGAGGGGCTACCCTGAAGAAATAAAAAGTAAAATAGTTACGATAAATAAAAATAAAGGCGCTTACCCGTTTTATGCGGTATAATAAATACAGGGGTAAGCGCCTTTTTCTTTCCTATGGATAAAGAATTCATAAAACAGGTCGTCCGGATGAGTTCGCTTGGGCTCAATCTGATTATATCGGTTCTTATAGGCCTTTTTATAGGAATAGAATTAGACAAATATCTTGGATTAGGATACCTGTTTCTAATAATTTTTTTAATCCTGGGTTTTTTCGCGGGCATTTATGAGATTTACAGGGCCGTTAAAAAAGAGCTGAATACCAGGCTTTAACGCAAAATATTTTTAGGTACTTGCTCATTGCCGCTTTTTTTTATAAAATGCAGGTTAACCGATTAAGAATAAACTTTACATTCGCGTAAACGGTTAACGGCAATGCCGGTTGCCGCGTGTCTTAGGCGGAACATTAACCCTTGTGGATGGATATATGCTGGAAGCTCCTATCCTCTATCATATACCGGGAATTCCGATATACTGGACAATGACCCTCATTGTCATGGGCTTTTTACTGTTTGCAGCGTTTATTATCGGAAGGACTTTAAGGGTGGTCCCGGGTCCCGTCCAGGGTTTTTTCGAACTAATAATTGTAATGTCGGAATATTTTCTGACCGAAATAATCGGGGAGGAAGGTGTGAAATTCCTCCCGTTAATTGCCTCTTTCGCGGTTTTTGTGTTATTCGCGAATCTTTTCGGAAGCATTCCGGGGTTTACCTCTCCCACCGCCACAATAGATACTACCGCCGCCCTCGCGCTCATCGTCTTTTTCCTTTCCCACGCGGTAGGAATTAAAAAACACGGAGTAAGGTATATAAAAAAATTTATCGGGCCCTTAATCTTTATTGCCCCCATAATGATTATCATCGAAATTATGTCCGCGTTATCAAGGCCCTTTTCTCATGCCCTTCGTCTTTTCGCGAATATGTTTGCCGAAGAATTCATGGTCACGGTTCTTTTGTTTTTGCTTCCGTGGGTTATCCCCGCGATAATGATGTACATGCAGGTTTTTACGGACCTGATGCAGGCTTTCGTTTTTTATCTTCTCGCGATAATATACCTCGCGCTTTCATTAGAGGAGGAACACTAAAAATAACCGGTAAATGTCGGAGGTTGAATGCCAAAGATTTTTATTTCCGTTCTATCTTTTTTTTCTTTTTTTTTCTGCGCCGTTACTGCCTTTGCGGCTAAACCCCCCGTTGCCGCGGCTCATGCCGCGGGAGCCGCCGGTTCGGCCATGTTTTCCAAAAGCCTGTTTTTTGGGCTTTCCGCCCTGGGAGGCGGGCTTGCCATAGGATTGGGCGTTATAGGGGCAGGGGTTGGAATGGGCAGCGCGGTCAGGGGCGCGCTCGAGGCAATGGGAAGAAATCCCGGTATGGAAAAAAAATTAATAGTCTGGATGATTACGGGTATGGCTATAATGGAATCTCTCGCGCTCTATGCCCTGCTTATAACATTTATTCTCTTTTACGCGAATCCGTTCAAGGGCTATTTTTAAAATAAATTAAAACCTCACTTCCCTAAGGACGTCGCGGCATAAAAATAAAAACGGAGCGCAGTTAAAGCCTTACGTCGTATGCCTTGAATATCCTTATCTTTGCCGCGTCTATAAAAAACAGGTATACGGCGGATAACCCGAAAAGAAGGGCTATGACCGCAGGGGAAATTCTTGCCATTAAAATTCCGAATACCGCCATTAGAGAAACGACGGCAAGATCTCCTATGGTTGCAAGGAGCATGTATTTAGACGGCGGCGTTTTATAAAAGCGCCCTCCCGTCCTCACTAAATATAACACTCCCTGTCCGGTAAAGACCATTATAAGAAAAACTATGGTTCTTATCTGTCCTATGGGGTATCTGATTAATTCCAAGTAAAACAGAGCTCCGAACGAAAAAAGGAGCTCGAATGCGCCCATAGGTACCGACCCCATAATCATATTTTTTACGTTCCATCTGTTGGGTTTCTTGGAATATTTAACGTTATCGGTCGAGATGGACATGGTTACGAAATCGTTGGTGAATATCAGTAAAATGACGAGTTTGGGGGTTATGATAAAACTTCCCGTGAATATCACGCCGAGGATAGTAAAGAAAGAAATCTCTACGGTTTTAGCTATTTTATTAAGTATCCACGTAGCCATTCTCTGGAAGATTTCCCTGCTGGTTTTAACGGCGGATACGATATCCAGAAGGCCGGGATTAGTGAGAACTATGCTTGCCGCTGCCTTAGCGACGTCCGTGGAGCCGGAAACGGCTATGCCGACTTCCGCCTGTTTAAGCGCAGGGGAATCGTTGACCCCGTCGCCGGTCATTCCTACTACATAGCCGTTATCTTGAAGCGCTTTTGCTATATGATACTTGTCTTCGGGGTAAATGCCGGCAAATACGTCGTAATTAGCTAATTCCCTGCCTTCGTTTTTGTCATTGCTCATAGTTAAAAGGGTGTTACGGTCGCATACTCGTTCCCCGATGTTAAGCCTTTTTGCTATGATAACCGCGGTCGAAGGCGTATCGCCTGTAAGCATGATTACGCGTACGCCGATTTCTTTAAGTTCGTCTATCAACAGCCTGGAGTCTTTTCTTTCAGGGTCTATAAATCCAAGAAAGCCAATAAAATCCACCATGCCGCTTTTTTCGCGCGCAACGGCGAGAACCCTTCTGCCCTTTAATTCAAGGTCTTTTTCTATATTTTCATATTTAAAATCGGCAGGCGCTTGTCCGCCGTTCATGCATATTCCCCAGATTATTTTGGGTTGACCCTTGTATATTTTTAAGGTCTCTCCGCCCGTATTATAAATGGCTTGCGTCCTTTTTCTGCCGGGATCGAATGGAACGAAAGAATTTAATATCCCTTCCGGTTTTACGTTCATTGATTTTGCGGCCTTAAAAATTGCGCTGTCTAATGCGTCCGCCTCGAGCTCCTCGCTCGCCATAACCGCGTATTTTAAAAGTTCTTCTTTCGCGTAATCCTCTACGGGGACTATATCTTCCAGCGCAAGGTTGTTTTCCGTGAGAGTCCCTGTTTTATCGGAACATAATACCGTCATGGCGGCGGATTCTTCTATAGCCGAAAGCCTCGCAGTAAGCACGCCTTTTTTTGCCAGTTCTATAGCGCCCAAAGCGGTGGAGAGGGTGTATGTAGCAGGCAAGGCTACCGGAACCGCCGCAATCAATATAACCAGAATAAAAGTAATCGAGTCTATTATAGGAAAGAGAGCCTCCGCCGAAGAATAAATTATAAAAAAAGCGGCCAGGACAAGGTCAATTATTATGAGATATTTAACGATGGAAAAGATTAGTTTGGAAAGATTGCTTTTGGTTTTGACTATGTTTACAAGTTCGGCAGTTTTTCCAAAATAGCTGTTTTCCCCGGTAGCGGCAACCGTTCCCGTGGCCTCGCCCTTTTTTACTACTGAGCCGGAATATGCGGTTTTGCCTGTTCCAGCCTCTACGGGGAGCGATTCTCCCGTAAGCGCGGATTGGTCGAGCTGGACGTGGCCGCCTATAAGATTAACGTCTGCGGGAACGAAGTCTCCTATCTTGAGGTGGATTACGTCGCCTGGAACCAGCATGGCTGCGTCTAATAATACCCATGAGCCGTCTCTTAACGCACTCGCCTTGACGGCGAGCTTTCGCTTTAAAAGTTCCAGGGCGCTCTGAGCCTTTCTTTCCTGAAAAAAAGCAACAACATTGTTGAATAACAGCAGTCCGAATATAATGGCCGATTCCAAAAACTTACCCGGGTTTTTTTGGTATACGCCTGCTGTTATTTCAAGTATTACCGCTGTTTCCAGCATCCATGGTATGGGTCCCCAGAACGAGGAAAGAAATTTAAGCGCGGGATTTATTTTCTTTTCCTTTATAGTGTTGTAACCGTATTGCTTTAGCAGTTCCGAGGCTTTTTCGGAGGTTAACCCCGTTATTGCCCCAGATTCCGATGTTTTATTGTCCTCTGTCGAGTCCATTTACGCACAATCCTCCAAAATTAAATAAATGGTTCCGATATTTTTAATATTACCATTATTAGCCGGCATTTCCAAAAAAGATTGGACTCGGTGAAAACTTGGCTCGGCGACGCTGTAGATGGCCGGGCAGGGCTGCATATTTATTTTTTGATACGGGCGCTCAGCTTGGTCAAGCCAATCGGTGAACCGGAATCGAGGCTCTTTGCGCAGTATTTATAAACTTAGACCTCACAATGATTATCGGGATGAGTTAATTTACCGCGGTTTAAAGGTGGTGCCGAGAGGCGGAATCGAACCGTCGACACGAGGATTTTCAGTCCTCTGCTCTACCGACTGAGCTATCTCGGCATTAAATTTTGATTATATTAGCACAAAAATTATTATAATTCAAATAATTTTCCGTTAGATTTCTTCCGCTTCCGCAGCCAGGATTCTTTCACCGGAAATTTCAATCAGAGACCTTGCTTTTATCATTTTCAGCACGCCGAAAGTGCAAAGGTCTTTGCAAAGATTGCAGCCGGTGCAGAGGAACGGCTCCAGGTATATCCCCCTGTTTTTATATTTTAAGGCTTTGGTCGGGCAGAGCTCCCAGCAATTCTGGCAAAAAACACAGTCCTTGTTAATTTTTGGCAATCTTATGTTGAAAATAGGCAAAAGCCCCGGATTATTTTTTATAGATAAAAAAATATTTTTTTGCTCACGCAATAAAAGCCGGTTAATTTTTGGTTCGCCGTTATTTGAAGGAGTTAAGAATTGGGAATAAATCTCGTAAAAAGGAAGGTTTTCCGGAGACAAATCACCTGCTATTTCCTTTGCCCTGGATTTAATCCCTTTTAAAGAATTCTTAAAAAACTCCCTCCGGCGTAATAATTCTTCTTCGGGTTTTTTCCCGTCATCCAGGGCACCATTATTTTCCACGGAGGAACCTTTTTCCTCCGTTTCCATCCGGGGGGCCGTGAAATCAAATTGTTCAAAAGGAATCTCCTCGAAAAAATAAGAATCCCCGAAGAATTTGAAAATATCTTTTATCCTTTTTATCTTTTTAGCGTAAAAATATTCAAATTTACAGTCACCGCAATCGCCTTTTATAAGGGTAATTTTTTTTCCGTTATGAAAGCGGGAAATAATATCCCGGTCATTAATTTCGTAAAGGCAGGTAATTTTTTCATCGTCTTTAATTTCTCCCTCGCCTGCAATATCGTTCACCCTTGAACAGAAATAATACCTTCCCGTAGCCGGCTTTTCTTTTTTGTTTTTCTTAAAATCAAAAACATAGTTGGGGCACATATACACGCAGGCGCCGCAATTATCGCAGGAATCAAGTATTACGATAGAGTCGTCCGAGATATTTATCGCCTGCTTCGGGCATTTGTTTATGCACTCATAGCAGCCTGCCATAGGGCTTTTCAGCCTTACGCAGAAATCCTTTGCTATGGTTATGCCCCGTTCCTCGCCGCCGTTTAAAAACCTTTCTAAAAGCCATAATAAATTCATTAGTATAATTATAACCGATTTCCTGGAAGTGTAAAAGAGTGCTGAGACGACCCCAATAATCTAACTTTTAACACTAGCTGGTCATTATGATTGCCTGTGAGGCAAGATTATAATAAAATAAATATATTATGATTTCCAATATAAAGGCTGTTCTTGCCCCTATGGCGGGTATAACCGGCTATCCCTTAAGGAAAATAATGATTAAATACGGCGCGCCGTTTTGTTATACGGAAATGATAAGCGCCCAGGGACTCTTATACGGCGATAAGGGGACAAAGGAACTGGTTTATTCGGGCGGACTAATGGAGGAAACAGGACTTCAGCTATTCGGCAGCGATCCCGTTTCCCTTTCGGAAGCCGCCAAAAAAGCCCATGGATTAGGTTTCGAAGCAATTGATATAAACATGGGATGCCCGGTAAAAAAGGTTGTTAAAACAGGCGCGGGCAGCGCCATTCTTAAAGATATGGAAGTTCTTGCCAGCATAATAAGAAATGTAAGGAATGCCGTCAAAAATACTTTTCTTACGGTCAAGATGAGGAGCGGTTTCGAGGAAAGGGATCTTACCTTCCTCAAGGCGGCCAAAATCGCGGAAACAGAAGGGATTAACGCCATATTTTTTCATCCAAGAACCCGCTCCCTGATGTTCGGTGGCAACGCCGATCATTCGCTCACTAAGAAGCTAAAACAATATGTCAGTATTCCAGTTTACGCGAGCGGAGACATGTTTACGGCGGCGGACAGCCGCAGGGTGCTCGAAGAAACGGGAGCGGACGGCGTGCTGTTCGCCAGGGGGGCGATAGGAAACCCTTTAATTTTCAGGGAATTCTTCTTTCCGGAGGACCCGGAAAGCTCTTCTTTTTTCCGGAAGGCATCCGTACTTCTTGAGCTTATGGAAGAAATGGGCGCGTTTTACGGAAAAGAAAGGGGGGCAATGTTGATCAAGCCCCACCTGTATAATTTTCTCAAGGGATTTAAAGGATCAAAAGAGTTAAGATGCAAATTAAATTCCGCGAGTAATGAAAAGGATATCGGGAAAATTCTTGAGGAAGCGCTTGCCTTAAAAAACCCTTGACAAAAAAGCGAAGTTATTAGACAATATACTTTTATTTTTATGGAGGTCAAGGGGGGTTTTAAATGTCTGATAATAAATGGGTTTTAATAGACGCTAACGGCGTTAGCCTCGGAAGGGTCGCAAGTCTTGCCGCTCATAAGCTTATGGGGAAGGACAAGCCTGACTGGACGCCTTACGGGGACAACGGGGATTTTGTCATAATCGTAAACAGCCAGAAGGCAAGGCTTACCGGCAGGAAGGGATTAAATAAATTATATCATTTTCACAGCGGCTATCCGGGCGGGCTTACGACATACAGCTATAAAGAAATGATTAAAAAAGACCCGGCATACCCGCTTCTTACGGCCGTAAAAGGAATGCTTCCCAAAAACAGGCTGTCAAGCAAACTCCTTACCAAAATAAAAATATACCCGGACGAAAAACACCCTCACGACGCTCAAAAGCCGGTCAAGATTGAAGTAAAGGGATAACGGCGGGCCATAAATAAAAATAAAGGATTAATCATGGTAAAAAAAACAACCACTCATTCGACAGGCAAAAGGAAATCGGGTACCGCAAGGGTATTTTTCAAAGAAGGAACTGGCAAGATTACCGTCAACGGGATGGAATTCGAAAAATATTTTCCGCTCGAAAGCCACAGGGTTACCGCTACAAAACCACTTGCTTTTTATCCGATCGAAAATAAACACAACCTCTATGTAAATGTTTCCGGCGGCGGTCTTAGCGGCCAGGCCGGGGCAATAAAACTCGCTCTTGCCAGGGCTATTCTGTTAATTAACCCTGAACTTAAGGAAACCCTTGCGAAGGCGTCGCTTCTTACAAGGGACTCAAGGGTTAAAGAAAGAAAGAAATACGGGCAGAAGGCCGCAAGGGCAAGATTCCAGTTTTCCAAACGATAATCCGTTTAAGCGTACCGAAATTATGGTAAAGGTTTCCGTTGTAGGCGCTTCCGGTTACAGTGGAATTTATTTACTTTACGCTCTATCACTAAGAAGCGACCTCTCCATATCGTTTATAACGTCCCGGAGTTCCGAAGGCCTTAGGCTGAAGGACGTATTCCCATCTTTTACAAAAACCTCCAGTCACTTATCAGGTTTGAACTTCACCAGGTATGACGAGAAAGAAATAGCAAAAAACTCGGATGCGGTATTTTTTTGCCTTCCACACGGGGAAAGCTCCTCTCTCGTTAAAGGACTCTTAAAACATAATAAAAACATTAAGATAATCGACATCGGGGCGGATTTCCGGTTTAAAAACATTAAGATTTACGAGGAATTTTACGGCAAGCACTCCTCGCCCGACTTAAACGACAGCTTTGTTTACGGGCTTGCGGACGTTTTTCCTGAGAAAATAAAAAACGCCCAATTTATCTCAAATCCCGGCTGTTATCCCACGGGGGCGCTAATCCCCCTTCTTCCGCTTTTTCATAAAAACGCGGTGGACGAGTACAGCCCGGTCATTATAGATTCCCTTTCAGGAATTTCCGGGGCAGGCCGGGGATTAAAGACTGAAAACCTGTATTGCGAGATGGAAGGCTCCGCTAAGGCTTATAATATCTGGTCTCACAGGCACCTGCCCGAAATAAGGGAGAAGATAGAGTTCTTCTTTTCTGACGGCATAGGCCCCAGGGTTCTGTTCACCCCGCACGTGATTCCCTCCGTAAGGGGGATTCTTACCACTGTTTACTTGAAGCTCGCGAATGGCATATCGGAAGAAACCGTAAGCGGAATATATGAAAGCTTTTACGGCAAAAGTCCTTTTGTGTCGGTTCTTGATGACCCCTCCAAAGTGGACGTTAAAAATACGGCCTTTTCAAATAACTGTCATATCGCGTTCGAGAAGGGAAAATCCGATGAGGAAGAAAGATTTTTAAAGATAGTGTCCGCGATAGACAACCTCGGAAAGGGCGCTTCCCTGCAGGCATTGCAGAATTTTAATCTTATGTTCGGGCTCGCGCAGGACTCGGGCATACCCCCTTTTTCTCCTTATCCGTAAGCTTCCCGTCCTTACCTGAAGGCGGCATAATACCATTTTCTTATGTTATAACCTATTCCCGCGGGCGCCGGCACCACGCCTTTTATCCCGCTTTTTACGACCGGCATGGAATAAGGGATGTATAAGAAGGTATATGGTTCCTGTTCGGCAAGTATCTTTTGAATCTTGAAGTAATAAATTCTTTGTTTTTTCAGTTCAAAAGTTGAGCGTGCCTCCTTGAAGAGCCTGTCTATTTCATTGTTTCTGAACGAGGTGAAATTAAGCCCTTTAGGCACTATATCCCTGCTTGAAAATATTGCGGCGTTGTCGTATGGTTCCGGGGTTATCGTGAACCCGAGCAGTACAGCGTCGAACCTTTTTTTCATTATGAATTCAGATATAAGGGACGTCCATTCCATAACCCTTATATTCACCTTTATGCCGATTTTTTTCAGGTTCTGTTGAATTATCTCAGATGCCTCCAGCCGCTCCGCGTTTCCCTGGGGTGTCAGGATTGTAAATTCGAACCGCACGCCGTTTTTCGTAAGGTGGCCGCCCGCCCCGATGTGCCAGCCCTTACCGTTCAGGAGCACGAGCGCCTTCTTTGGGTTATAATCGAATTTCCTGACATTTTTATCGTAAAAATATGTTCCCGGCATAAATGGGCCGTAGCAGGGTATCCCAAGCCCCAGGAGGGCCCCTTTTATTATTTCTTTTTTATTTATTGCATAGCTTAAGGCCTGCCTTACCCTTACGCTTTTAAAAAGCGGGTTCAACAGGTTATATCCCAGGAACGTAAAGCCAAGAGACGGGTGTATGTATTTCCGGAAATTCCTGTTAAAAATTTTATCCGTCGTTTCATACCTGTACTGGAGGGGGGTTAAGCCCATGTAACCTATTCCGTTTGATTTAAGCATTAGAAACATCGAGGACGAGTCCGGAACGATTTTGTAAATCAGCCATTTTATGTGGGGCGGACCCATGAAATACGACCTGTTTGCCTTTAATATTATTTCATAGCCGTGAACCCATTTATAAAACGTATATGGTCCGGTGCCGATCGGATGGCTCCTGATTTTTGTCGTGATAAGATTTTTTCCCTTAAGCAGAAACTCCGGAAGGATGCTTAATCCCCAGGAGGAGAGTGCGGGCGCGTAGGTTTTTTTATAAGTTACCTGGAAAATATATTTTCCGATGGTTTTTGCCTTTAGCACCTTAAGATAAGGCGACGCGTAGGCCGTCGGGGTTTTGGGGTTCACCATAAGCCTGTATGTAAACAGAACATCCTTGGCCGTAAATTTATGACGCCCGTTTTGCCAGTAGACATTATGCCTTAAATAGAACGTTATTGTTCTCCCGTCCTTGCTTATTTTCCAGGATCTGGCGAGGTCAGGAACTATTTTAAGGTTTCTGTTATAACGCACAAGCCCGTCATATATCTGGGAGGTTACCTCAGCGGTGGGTTCGTCCTCGGCCAGATTTCCTATAAGGTTGGTCGCGTCGGCGCCAAGCCCGATAAAAAGCGAATTTTTTCTGATACCGGAGGGATTGCCCCGGTTTTTCCCCGGCCTGCTGATTCCTTTAAGGCTGAAAATAAGCGCTATTACGCCAAAGAAAACGACCGCAAAGATCGGGAGGAAAAGGTATTTATTTTTTTTAGGCAAAAACATTAAGGTTATATTATCTCAGAGCGGCAGGATTTTTCAACGCAAAAATGTTAATTGGGGCTATTTATATTCTACAAGCACTTCCACCCCGGATTTGATTGAGAAGTATTCCTTTATTGCCCCCCTTAAGCGTTTAATGTCCGGTGTGCCGATTATTTTTCTTTTATTGTTTAAAAAGAAAATAAAGGTAGGTATGTTTTCCCCCTCTTTTTGAACTCCGTATGTTATAAATTTAAAAAGCCTGCCCCATTTTTCGTCGTTTTTATAATCCGCGATGAATTTGTTTATTTCCTTTGTCTTTACCTTGATAAATTTTGAATTGTATAATTCTACGGATTTATCGAGTAGCTTATAGAGATTCTTATTTGTTTTAGACGATATGAATATCCTCGGATAATCGCCGAACTCCTTAAGCCCCCATTTTATTTCCTTTTCAAGCCTTTTAGCCTCGGCGGCCTCCGGCCTTTTGTCCCACTTTGTAAAGGCGATAATAAAGGGCTTTTTTTCTATCATGACCATCTTTATAAGGGATAAATCTTCGTGGGTTATTCCCTGGGATATATCTATGAAAATTATAATCACGTCCCCCTTTTTTATCTGGTTAAGGCTCTGGCGCTGAAATCCTTCGGAACTTTCGTCAAGCCTTGATTTTTTCCTTATTCCTGCCGTATCGGTAAGAGTTATACCGTACCCCCTGTATTTTATGTATGTGTCGATCGAGTCCCTGGTTGTTCCGGGCTTGTCGCTCACAAAAATAAGGTCTTCCTTGAGGATTGTGTTTACGTAAGTGGATTTTCCGCTGTTGGATTTTCCTACTATGGAAATATTAATGTTTTTTTCTTCTTTAAAGTCCGCGCGGGAAGGAGAGGGAAAGAACTCGTTTGAAACAATATCTAAAAGCTCATTAATTCCGGTCCCGTTTTCGGCGCTCACGGCAATTTGCTTTTTAATGCCCAGGCGCGAGAAAACAGCGTACGCGTCATTTTCATTTTTTAATGAATCAACCTTGTTTATTATGAGCATTACGGAGGGATTTATTTTTAAAAACTTAAGGTATATTTCCCGGTCTTCTGGAATAAGGCCCGCTTTATAATCGACTACCAGAAGTATTAGCCTTGCTTTTTTGGCGTAAGCAAACACCTTCTCCCTTATCTTTTTTTCAAGTCCGCCATTTGGGGAAATATTAAATCCTCCGCTGTCGGAAACAAGGAACCATTTGCTGTTATGATTTATTTTTTTTATGTTCAAATCAAGGGTGGTGCCCGCATTTCTCGAAGAAACGGCATGGCTTCCGCCAAGTATTTTGTTGAAAATAGTGGATTTTCCGACATTCGGCCTGCCGACCAGAAGAACAAGGGAGTCTTTTTCTTTTATCATGGTTTTAATTCTTCGAGCGCGTTTTTTGCCGCGAGCTGTTCGGCTATCTTTTTCGAAGGCCCGTCGCCGTAACCAAGAATTTTATTTTCGACCTTCACGCAGACGGTAAAGGTGGAACGGTGGTCAGGGCCTTCTTTTTTAACGGTCTGGTATTTCGGAACTATGTTATATTCCTTCTGAATTAACTCCTGGAGTTTAGATTTGAAATCGTTTTGCATGAATTTTCCGGCCCCAAGGGATGATACGAGTCCCGAAATATTCAAATGGATAAGAAGTATTTCCCGTGTTTTTTCATATGATGAATCCAAAAAAATCGCGCCAATAAGGGCTTCGTAAACATTTCCTATTATCCTCTTATTTTTTCCATCAATCCCCTCGGTCAGGATGAATTCCGTTATGTCTAAGGTGAGGGCGATCTTATAAAGGCTTCCAAGATTAACCATGTTGGCCCTTGCCTTTGAAAGTTCCCCCTCGGTGGATTTTTCAAAAAGAAGATAGAGGTATTCGGAAACAATCGCTCCCGCTATGGCATCCCCAAGGAATTCGAGCCGTTCATAATTATGTTCAGGATCGCGGGACTTATGGGTAAACACGAGTTTTACAAAATTCTTGTCGTTGAAGGAATATCCTATTCGTTCTTCTATTTTTTTTATATCGGCATCATTCATAATGAACCTGTTAATTATATATAGGCGGTAAATTTGACCACGTTCTTCTCTCCGGCGGATATTACGGCGCCCATGAAGGCTTTTCCCGGAGGTATTAAAGGGCCGTCCCCGCCAATTTCGGCCCTTATATAATTGGAACTTAAGGCCGTCATGGAAGGAAGGCTTAAAAATTCCAGAGGTTTGTTGAGGAATTTTTCGGTAAACCCCTTCCTTTTTTTTGAAGAGATTTCCCTTATTTTTGCCGTCCTTTCCCTTATGACTTTTTCGTTTGTTTTCGGGAAGATAAGGCTCGAGGGAGTTCCTTTCCTGTCAGAATACGAAAACGCGTGAATGTATTGCAGTGGCAAACCGGATAAATTTTTAACGGTTTCTTCAAAATCTTCCCTGGTTTCCGTCGGGAACCCGCTTATTATGTCGGTTCCTATCCCGGCATCCTTGACCTTTGAGTGGAGCTTTTCTATAATCCTTGAATAATCCGCAAAAAGATACCGCCTGTTCATAAGTTTTAATATCCTGTCAGACCCGCTCTGAAGGGGTATATGAAAGTGGTTTTGAATATTGCCGGCGCCTGAAAGTATATCTATCAGTTCATCATCAAAATGGACAGGATCGATTGAGCTTATCCTTATTTTTAAGGGAATGTCCAGCCGAGCCGCCATTTTTAACAATTTTTTAAACCACCTGTTCTTTTCGGGGAGGTAATTTCCGTTTTCTTGAAAATCCTGTCCGTAAGAGCCGATGTTTACGCCAGTGAGTATGGCCTCCCTGAAACCCCTGTCATTGAATCCCTTTAATGCCGTTATGACCTCTTCGGGTTCCATTGACCATACCTTTGGCCTGGCAAAGGGGATTACGCAGAAAGAGCACTTTATATTGCAACCCTCCTGGATTTTTAAGTAGGGCCTTGTCCTTTTTTGGTTCAAAAAAAGGCTCATGGAGGGACTTGAGGCAATCTCCATAAACCTGGCCTTTTTTTCGTTGTCGATAAGCTTAATATTAGGAAGGTCTTCGAAGGCGCCGCTTTCCAGCTGGACAGAGCAGCCTGTCAGCACGAGAAGGCTTTCAGGATATTTCCTTCTTATCTTCCTTATAATCCTGTTGGTTTCTATGTTTGCCTTTTCGGTTACCGCGCAGGTGTTAAGGAAAAATACATTAACGTCTTTGTCCGCCCCTCTTG
The DNA here is from genome assembly GCA_021806885.1 of bacterium. Lineage (GTDB taxonomy): Bacteria > SZUA-79 > SZUA-79 > Acidulodesulfobacterales > Acidulodesulfobacteraceae > JAKAPT01. The sequence continues at coordinate 31,380 of JAKAPT010000006.1, forward strand.
AAGTCAGATCCGGTTCCACGAAATTAAGGCTCAAGCCCGGATTGGACAACCTGAATATTTCCTGAAATTGAAACGTCTCAAACTGGTTTAGCTTGCAGCCTGAGGATAAAAACGCGACATTGGCCTCGCCGTCCTTCGCGAAACCCGAAATGGACAGGCCTGATTGCTCCGCCGCGTCGTTAATATTTTCCGCCGTTATTTTATTTGTTTCCATGCCATTTTTATTATCCATTGATAAGGAAGTTCCTTCCACGAGAAAACTGCTGCTCCATGTTTGCGGTTGTTATCCTATTATCCCTCCGCCGATAACCTTCTGTCCCGAATAAAGGACTGCCGATTGACCCGGCGCGATAAATTTAACCGGGTATTTGAATAAAACCTTTACGGATGATTTATCCGTTCCGGAAAACGAGACCCTGCAGGGATGCGCCGAAGAGGAGTACCTGATTTTCACGGTTAAATCCATCGAACCTATTTTTTCAGAAAGACAGGGCGTTATAAAATTGAAATCCCCGATTTTCATTTCATAATTATAGCAGTTTTCAGCAGGACCCACAAAAATCTCGTTTTTTTCAGGGGAAATCCCGGTAACGTAGAGGGGGGTTTTTGAGGAAATTCCAAGGCCCTTTCTCTGGCCTACGGTATAATTTTGTATTCCGGCGTGTTCACCTATTGTCTCTCCCATGGAATTTTTTATTGCCCCTTTCTTTAAGCGTATTTTTTCCGGGACTGCCTTTCCTATGAATAAGGAGTAATCTCCTCCGGGGACAAAACATATGTCCATGCTGTCTTTCTTGAGCGATATTTCATTGAATCCAGAGTCCCTTGCGATTCCTCTTACCGATTCCTTCGAAAGGTTTCCGACCGGGAATATTATTTTTTTTAGCCTTTCCTGGTCAAGATTGTACAAGACATAGGACTGGTCTTTCGACAAATCGCGGGATTTAAGAAGGTAGCATCTTCCATTTGTATCCCTTGAAACCCTAGCATAATGGCCGGTAGCCATCATATCCGCCCCGAGCTCCTCCGCCCTCTTTAGAAGTATGCCGAATTTCAGGTAATTATTGCATCTTATGCAGGGATTAGGGGTTTTTCCCGAGATGTATTCTTCGATAAAGGGGTTTATAACCAGGGACCTGAATTCATCTTTGAGGTTTATCGAGAAATGGGGTATTCCCAATTTAACGGCAATTTTTTTAGCGTCAAGTAAATCCTCAACGCTGCAGCAGCTTTTTTCTCCGGAGCAGTAGGAGTCTCCGGCAGGGATAAGGTGCATCGAGATTCCTATTACCGAAAATCCCCGTTTTTTTAAAAGAAGGGCGCTTACCGAGCTGTCAACGCCGCCCGACATTGCTAGCGCTACCGTTATATTTTTTTTAGTCTTAAGAAGCACTGTCCCTCTATCTTGTATTGGCCCTTAATTTCTCGACGCTTTTCTTAATTTCCGAAACCGAGTATTTTATATCGTTCATTGTCGTGAACCTTCCAAGGCTGAACCTTATGGAGGATTCTATCCTGTTTCTGTCGTAACCGTGCGCGGACAAGACGCGTGAAAGCGATATGGTTCCCGCGTTGCACGCCGAGCCCGCCGACGCGGCTATTCCCGCAAGGTCGAGGTTGAATAAAAGGGTCTCGGCCTTCACGCCGCCTATGGAAAGGTTCACCGTGTTTTTTAATCTTTCTTCGCTGTTTCCGTTGAATTTTATATCCTTTATTCCGGAAAGGCCGCCAATAAACGCGTTTCCGAGTTCCTCTATCCTTTCCATTTCTTCTTTCATTACGTTTTTAAAAATCTCGAGCGCCTTTGCCATGGAGGCAATACCGGCAATGTTTTCCGTGCCCGCCCTTAATCCCCTTTCCTGGTGCCCCCCGTTTATAATGGGGTCTATTTTTATTCCCTTTTTAATATAAAGGCCGCCGCAACCCTTCAGGGCGTAAAACTTGTGCCCCGAGAAACCGCATAAATCCAGCGGAACTTCGCGCAGGCTGAAAGGGCTTTTGCCGATTAGCTGGACAAGGTCGCTGTGAAATATGATATCTTCCTTCCTCGCTTTGACGGCGTTCAATATTTGTTTCAGGGGAAAAATCGTACCCGTTTCATTATTTGCCCCCATCACGGAGACAAGAATCGTATTGTCCTTGATGGCCGAGACGAGTCCCCCGATGTCAAGTTTTCCGGACCCGTCCACCCCGATATACGAGGTTTCCGCCCCCTCGTATTCAAGAAATTTAAATGTATTCAAGACGGCGGGATGCTCGACGGTAGAAGTAATTATATGCGGCTTTTTATTATTCTTAAGCCTTGCGTTAGCGTGGACGGCCCCCACGATTGCGAGGTTAATCGATTCGGAACCGCCGGAGGTAAAAATCAATTCATCTCCTGGCCCCGCTCGCAGGAATGATTTTATGAAATCCCTGGAGTCTTCTATGAGCACCCTTGAGCGCCTTCCTTCTTCGTACACGCTTGAAGGGTTTCCCGGAAAATCCCTCAGGATTTTTATTGCTTCTTCCAGAACGGCGGGATCCACGGGAGTGGTAGCGTTATAGTCTAAATAAATCCTTTTCATCTTGAGATTTTATCGCCTTGTCTACAATGAAATCAGCAGTTGCCTTTTTGAATATTTCTCGGGGAAGTGTCTTTAAGACAGGTATTTTGTTTCTGGGAATATTCGTTAATTACGTCGGCCACGGTAATGGAATTAAGAAGCTGGGCAATCTTCGTTGAAATAGAATTCCACATATCGAACGCAAGGCATATGGATTTTCTCTCGCAGTTTTTGTTGCTCCTGGTTTTGCTGCCCATGCAGTCGACGATTTCTATCGGCTCTACGGCCTTAATTATATCTCCTATCAATATCTCCGAGGGTTTCCGGTTTAACAGGTATCCGCCGTTCGGTCCCCTTACGCTTCTTACGATGGCCGATTTTTTCAGGGTAAAGAATATCTGTTCCAGGTAATGGATGGAAATAGATTCTCTATTCGCGATTTCCTTAAGGCTTACGGGCAAGCGATTATTTCCGGAATAATATGATAAATCGATTATTGCCCTTACGGCGTATTGTCCCTTCGAGGAAAGCCTCATTGCTTTTTAGTCTCCATGTCTTTTATTTTCTTCTCAAGCTCCTTTATCTTTTCCCTCAGCGACGAAATTTCCGAAAAAACGGGATCGAACAACCTGTTATGTTCAAGGTCTATATTATGGCGCACCTCGGTTTCATCCCGTTTGGCGGATTTCGCGGGGATTCCAACGACGGTGGAGTGCGGGGGAACGGTGGCGACCACGACGGAATTAGCCCCGACCTTCGAGTCGTGCCCAATTTCAAGGGGGCCCAGTATTTTCGCCCCTGTTCCAATCATTACCCTGTCTCCTATCGTGGGATGCCTTTTTTCTTTTTTCCAGCTCGTCCCGCCAAGGTTTACCCCATTATATATTGTAACATCATCGCCTATTTCCGCGGTTTCCCCTATCACCACCCCCATTCCGTGGTCAATAAAAAATCTTTTTCCTATTTTTGCCCCGGGGTGTATTTCAATGCCGGTTATGAACCTCGAAAACTGGGACACTATCCTTGCCGGAAGGCGAAGTTTGTGCCTCCATAAGAAATGAGCCGCCCTGTGAAAATAAACCGCGTGAAGGCCGGGGTAGCACAAAAGCACCTCAAGCGCGCTCCTCGCGGCGGGATCCCTTTCGTAAACGGATTTGATATCTTCCTTTATTGTTCTGAACATAAAAACAGGAATTTTTCTCCTGATTAAATAAAAATCAGGCGTATTATCAGGCAATTATAACATAATGGCCCAAAAATATAAATCCTATTCGTATCTCAGGGCCTCGACCGGATTCATCCGCGAGGCTTTATAGGCCGGATAAAACCCGAAAAAGATGCCGACGCAGATTGAAAAAATTATCGAGACGATTACGGGAATGATTGTTACTACCGTTTTTAAAGGAGATAATATAGATATCAGGTAGGATATGCCGAAACCGATAAAAATACCGATTATTCCGCCGAACAGGCTTAGAACCGCGGCCTCGATTAAAAACTGTTGGAGTATGTCCCTCTTCCTTGCCCCAACGGCCATCCTTATTCCTATTTCCTTGGTTCTTTCGGTAACCGAAACAAGCATGATGTTCATAATGCCTATGCCCCCGACAAGAAGGGAAATGGTCGCTATGCTGGCAAGCAGTATGGTAAAGGTGGAAGTGCTTTGGTTTGCCGCGCTTGCTATCTCGGTAAGGTTTCTTATGAAAAAATCGTCCGCCTGCCCTTTCCTGATATGGTGCCTTCTCCTTAAAAGCCTTGTTATTTCAGCCTGGGCCGTGACTGTTTCTTTAGCCGATTTTGCGGAAACAAGTATCGAGCGGACCCATGTAGTCCCCGCGATTTTAATCATCATAGTGGTAATAGGGATAATAACAATGTCGTCCTGGTCCTGTCCGAAGGCGTTAAAGCCCTTCCGCGAAAGGACTCCGATAATTTTAAAGGGTATGTTGTGTATAAGAATAATATGCCCCAGGGGATTTATGAGTCCGAACAGTTCCTTTGCGGATGTTTTTCCTATTACCGCCACATTGGACGCGTTAGAAATCTGCGAATGCGTAAAGAAAGCGCCTTCCCCCACGGGCCAATCTCTTATTGACGGAAACGTGGAATTAGAGCCCATAATAGTGGTGAACCAGTTGTTGCCGCGCCAGATAACCTGTTCCCCGATTCCTATGTCCGCGGTTGTGGTTTTTACGGCTTTCTCCTTTCTTATCGCGTATGCGTCCGAGAGGGTTAGCGTAGGCGTGGAAGAAAAGCCAAGCTTTACGCCCCCGTGAGTTGAAGTTCCGGAAAGTATCACAAGCATGTTGGAGCCCATGGAATTAATAGTCTCCTGTATCGCGTTTGACGCCCCCTGTCCGATTGCCGTGGTCGCGATAACCGCTGCCACTCCGATTATTATTCCCAGGGTCGTTAAAAATGACCTGGCCTTGTTTCTCGAAAAGGTTTTGAAAGCGGATTTAAGAGAGAATATTACAGCGAGCCAGACCGAGCCGAGTTTCATACCAGTATACCGTCCTTAACGTTGATATGGGTTCTCGCGTAATCGGCGATGTCCGTCTCATGGGTAACGAGTATTATCGTTGCGCCCTTTTCTTCATTTATCTTTTTAAAAAAAGACATTATTTCCCGGCTTCTCTCCGAATCAAGATTGCCAGTGGGCTCGTCCGCCATTATAATGGGGGCGTCGTTTACGATAGCTCTGGCTATGGCGGTGCGCTGCTGTTCGCCACCCGAGATCTGGTTTGGAAACTTTTTCTCCTTTCCCTCGAGGCCGACGAGTTTAAGGGCGTCCTTCGCTTTTTCGAGGGATAAAACCGATGGAAATCCCGCGTAAACCAGGGGCAGCTCGGTATTTTCCAGCAGGGACATCCTCTGGATAAGGTTGAAGCTCTGAAATACGAACCCGATTTTTTTGTTTCTTATTTCCGCAAGTTCATTCTCCGTCAAATTGGAAACATCGAGGCCGTCAAGGAAATACCTTCCCGACGAGGGCCTGTCCAGGCACCCCAGGATATTCATGAGGGTTGATTTTCCGGAGCCGCTCGCGCCCATGATTGAAACAAAATCCCCGCTTTTTACCTCCATGCTGATTCCCTTGAGGGCCTCATAATCGACGCCGCCGGTTTTGTAAGTCATTCGGATATTTTCAAGCCTTATTAGTTCTGCCATGTCTTTTATAAGAAAAATCCGTGCCGGACGTTTGCGGTCGCGCCTTTTTGTCCTTCGGAAGTGCCGGTGACGACGCTTTCTCCTGCCTTTAATTCACTCGAGGAAATCTCGGTATAGCTGTCGTTGTTATCCCCAAGTTTGACTATTACGGGAACCGGTTTTGAATCCTTCAATATCCATATCACGCCCTCGCCGGCTTTAATCTCGTTACCAAGCGCGGATTTTAAAGCAGGGGCAATGTTTCCCGGCATAAATCTCAAAGCTGCGTTCGGAACGGCCAGGGGCACTTTTTTCTGAGAGATATATATCCTGGGCGTCGCAGTCATTCCGGGAAGGATGAGATGGTCCGGGTTGTCAAAAAAGATCGTCACGTTATAACTGACTACCCCGGAGACGATCGTGGGATTAATCCTTACGTTATGCACAATTCCGCTGAAGGTCTTATCCGGATAGGCATAAACAGTGAAAGTCGCCTTGTTCCCCTTTTTTATACCGGCCAGGTCCGCCTCATTAGTGGTAGTGTCTATTTCCATCTTTGAGATATTTTCTCCGATGGTGAAAAGGGTGGGCGTCTGAAAGCTCGAGGCCACGTCCTGTCCGACCGCCACGTTGACGTTTATAACTACCCCGTCCACGGGCGAGTAAATATTAGTGTATGAGAGGTTGGCCCTGTCTATATTCAACTGGGCCTTATCTTTATCAACGACGCTTTTCAGGTATTTTTCCTGCTGAAGGTCTTCCAGATACACGGTTTTTGCCTGCTGTTCCGTGGCATGGGCTATAAGGTTCTCCTTCCATAATTTTTTATCCCTTAAATATGTTAATTTGTCGAACGCGGTTTGAGAGGCCTGCTTTTTAACGTTTGCCTCATCGGATGCCAGGGTTGCGGTATCGCCGTTCACCTTGTCCATAAAAGGGGTCGGATCTATTTTCGCGATGAGCTGCCCCTTCTTAACGATGGAGTTATACCATACGTAAATTTTTGAGATTTCCCCCGAAACCTGGGAGCCTACGGCTACCGTGTTCACGGGGTTTGTCGTTCCGGTGGTGAGAACGGATTTCACGATAGTTTTAGGGCCGAGCTTATATATGCTGTAGGAAGGGGTTTTATTCGTTGAATTCTTGACCAGAATCCACGATAACGCCCCTAAAACCGCTATGGCGATTGCTATTATCGTGATAACCTTGTTTTTTTTCTTCATTTTTTCTCCTTGCCGAAATAATGTGAGTAAAGCAAGCCGATATCCGAATAGAGCTTGTCCTTGAGATAATAATAGGTATATTTGGAGTTAATGTAGCTCGTAAGGCTCGAGATATACTGGGAGTTCGCGGTAACAAGCTGAACCATGGATCCCACCCCCACCTTGTAGCTTTTCAGGGCAAGTTCATAGGCGAGTTTAGAGGCCTTTTCCGACTGCTTCAGGGCCGCTATCGTAAGGTACTGGCTTTTTATCCCGTAATAATCCTGGGAAATCGTATAGATAAGGTTTTGTTCAGTCAGCCTCCTGTTCCAGATGGAACTAAAAAGGAGGGCCTTTGACGACGCCACCTTGTTCGTCGTAAGAAACCCGTTGAATATGGGGACGCTTAAGGAAATACCCGCGGCGTAATTCCTGTTTAACGGGAATACCGAATTTACTCCCGTATATGAAAAACTTGCGCTAAGGGAAGGGTAATAGCCTGTTTTTGCCTCGTTCACGGACGCTTTTTCGGATTTTACCTCGTATATGCTCTGGAGCAGAAGCGGGCTGTTTTTTAATCCCTTTTTAATGAGGTCGCCAATGTTCTCGTTGAAGCCTCCGGCCATCAGGGTGTTTACGAATTGATATTTCCCGTTCAGTGGAAGCCCTATAGAATTTATCAGGGCGAGCCTTGAGATTTTTGAATTAAATTTTGAATTTATATACTCGGCCCTGGCCGTTTCCATCGATGCTTTTGCCGTTTCGGCGTCCACGAGATTACCCGTGCCGACCCTGTAAAAGGCCTCGGCGGCTTTGTAGGCTATTTCATTATTTTTCAGGTTTTCAAGGTCGGCCTTTTCTATCTCGGAATTTTCGAAATACTGGGCAAAATTTAATACCACGTTGTATAGGTCTGAATTTGTTTCCTGGGAATACGCATATTTCGAAACCTTCATTTGATTGAGGGACGCAAGGTAGGAATAATGCCTGCCCCCAAAAGAATATATGAGCCATGTCGCGTTTAAATCGGCCTGGTAGTCGTTTATCATATAATTGATTCCCCCGTTATTTTTAAACGTCGGGGGAATGCCCGCGCCTGCTGAGGAAACGCTCATCACCGTTTCCCTTGAATAAATGCCCCCGGCCGATATCTGGGGAAAGTAATTGTACAGGGTTTCGTTCTTATTGTAAACGGATGAAATATAGGAATATTTAGAAGATTGTATTCCCGGGTAGTTTTCCAGGGCAAGCCTGAGGGCGGTTTTTAAATCTATTACGGTTATATTTTTTGCCCCGGCAGGGATTTCTTCATTTTTTAAGGGCTTAAAAGTAAATTCCGATTTTTTATTTTTTATTGGTTTTTTTATTTTGGGTCCGGAGGTTTTTCCCTGCCCCGCGTAAGCGGTTACCCCGGGAGCTAAAAAGGATAGGGGAAAAAACATCAGGAAAGAAAAAAGAACGACGCGAACCGCTCTTCCGGAAATATCGATTTTAAGTTTCATATGGCTTTTAAACATCATTTATATTATAATACACACCTGGCTTATATCAAGGTAAAGGCCTGTTAAACCCTCATAATTTAAAGTAAAAAAATAAACTTAATCCTATTCTAATGACTTTAAAGTCATTTGTCAATAAATATCATTACCATGCCGATTTATTTTAATTTAATAAGCCTCGGATGTCCCAAAAACCAGGTAGATTCGGAGGTTATGTTCACAAATCTTAAAAGAAGGGGTATAAGGTTTACCCCGGATATCGAGAAAAGCGACGCGTGCGTCATAAATACATGCGGGTTTGTGGAGGCGGCAAGAAAGGAGTCCATCGAGACAATCATGGACGTGGTGCGGCAGAAAATGGAGGGAGGGCCCAGATATATCGCCGTTACGGGATGCCTTGTCAACAATAACCTTGCACGGCTTAAAAAGGAAATTCCGGAGGTAGATATATTTCTTCCGTCTTTTGATGAAGACAGGATTGCCGAAGAATTATTGAAAAAGGCGGGAAGACCGCACCGTGAAAAGGCATGCGTCAAGTCCGCGATTAAACCTTTTGAAAGGGAGCATTTTAACCTTAAATCAACCGCGTATCTTAAAATATCCGAAGGCTGCGACAGGACCTGTTCTTTCTGCGCAATTCCCGGAATAAGGGGAAAATACCTATCGAGGCGTATCGAAGAAATCATAAAAGAGGCGGGGTATCTCTCGGGCGCCGGGGTGAAGGAATTAATCCTGGTCTCTCAGGACACCTCGTATTACGGCACCGATTTGAATATGAAAAACGGGCTATACAGGCTCTTAAAGGAGCTTGTTAAAATAAAGGATATTAAATGGATAAGGCTTATGTACCTTTATCCGTTAAAATCATTATTTAGTGATGACCTTCTCTCCCTCGTAAACAACGAAGAGAAAATACTGAAATATCTTGACATTCCAATCCAGCATATTTCGGATAACGTTTTAAAGGCGATGAAACGGGGCTCAAGTAGAAAAAATATAATAAACCTGATCGAAAGGCTCAGGAATAACATAAAGGATGTTTCGCTCAGGACTTCTCTTATAGCGGGTTTCCCGGGAGAGACGGAGGGGGATTTTAACGAGCTGCTTTCCTTCGTGAGGGATGCTGAATTCGACCATCTCGGGGTTTTTAAATATTCGGACGAAAAAGCCTCGCCTTCCCACAGGTTAGGGGGCAAGGTAAAATTTTCCGTGAAAAACGAGAGGTATAAGGAACTTATGCTGGCGCAGGCAGGCGTTCTCGGAAAAATTTTTTTAAAGCGTAAAGAAAAGAAATATAACGTTATCGTCGACAGGATTTCTGGGGGGTATATAACCGCGAGGGGATATTTCCAGGCCCCTGATGTCGATGGATATATATTTATTCCCGCCACTGATTTAAAAACTCGCCGCTCCCTTTTTCCCACGGAAGCTTTTGTCCCCGTAAAGATTATAAAACAAAAGGGATATGACCTTATCGGCTCCCTGGATGGCACGTGGTATGAACATACTTACCACCCTGTCTCGATTTTAACATATCTATTACCCCGTATAAATAATTTAAGCGGCCAAGCCACTCAACCCCGGTACCCAGCACCCTTAAAACATCTTCCATA
>JAKAPT010000052.1 GCA_021806885.1 bacterium
GGAATTTATGAATGACCCAAAAATCGCGGAACTCGTAATGCATCTTTACAAGACCTCAGGGAAATGGGGCGGAATGGTCTGGAGCGTGACACAGGAGCCGGGGGATCTCCTGAAGGCGGGGGCCACTGGAAGAAGTATAATCGAGAATTCCACTATTAAAATATTTTGTCAGCTTGACAGCGACGTTTCAGGGAAAGATTTAAATTATTGCGGGTTGAACGAAAGGGAGATAAATATAGTTAAGGCCTTGAGGGTCTTAAAGGGGCATTACGCGGAATATTTTCTAAAATTCGGACCGGATTCCTCGATTATAAGAAACGAGCCGTCTCCTTTAGAATACTGGTTATATTGCAAATCTTCGGAGGACGAGGATTTGGAAGCAATGATGAATAAATCACATCCGGATAAATCTTTAAGGGAAAGGCTTGAACTCCTCGCGAAGGAATATCCCAATGGTCCGTATGGCATTAAAAATAAATAATACATAGGGGGAAAATTTTATGGATATTAATGAAAAACGCGGAATAAAGAAATTATTAAAGATTTCTCTTGCAGTTTTCATAATCGTCCTCGTTTATTCAGGGATATCTTATCCTATGGGTATTCCCGTGCCTGATTTAGGGGCTATTTCAGCACAAATAGAATCCGTCGAAACGTCGGCAGGATCCGCTTTTTCCTCTCTTGAAAGCCTGGCGGGGACGTTGGGGTATGCCCCGGGGGCGTCTGGAGGGCCTCTTTTTAATCCCGGGCCGGGGCTTTCAGAGGCAATGGCGACGGCGGACAAGCTTGGCGCGGATATTTCAAAAATGCGGGAAGAATACCAGAATATAATAATTAATTTTGATAAATTGGCATATATTACGCAATCCGTTTCAAACGCCGAAGAAAACATAGCAAGTTTAAATAAATCGGTAAATAATGCCTTTAATCAGATACCGCAAGAATTAACCGGCGGTGATGCGTCAGGTTTTTCAACATCAGGAGTTATCGCAGGTATCCGTTCGTACAATGCCATGTTAGGTAATATTGAAAACAAAGGCGCTTCCGCGGTTTACAATCCAGGTAATTTTTTCACCGGGAACGGATCAAATTTAACAAGGGAAAACCTAGAAAATGGTTCTTCGTCGTTTTTAAACTCGGCGGTTTTCAATTCACTGGGGAATACCGGGAGTATAAAACCAAAATTCGGATGTCCGGGTTACGACGGAGGGTATTTGATGGATAACTCCGGTAATTTTGTCTCAGGATGCGGCGATTTTGTTGACGGATTTTCAAACGACGCGGCCTCGACAAATTTGTTTAACGCGGGAATTTCAGCCGCGAGGGCGCATAAAGCAGAACTGGAGGGAGACGCGTTTATGGGGGAAATAACCGGGAGCGCGATACCCGGCAGTTCCGATTATTATTCTTATTCGAGCTCCATTCTTACGATAATTGCCGAAGAGAACGCGATAAGTATAAAAAATATGGGGTATATGGAAAGTCAGCTTAAGCAACTGGAAATATCAAATTCGGCACGGGAAATCGAGAAAAATCATATAGGGCCCGTAATTTTAGGAAATAAATCTACCGAACAAGGAATCAATTTTTATAATAAAACAACGCTTTAAAAATGATTTCCGCTTTTTCAATTTCAAGATTAAATAATGGTCAGGATTTAAACATCCTGTCAATTGGCTCTATACCTGGCGCATTGAGCAATATTTCAATCCTCGCGGGTTTTGTATCCTATATATTTTACCTCCTTTTTTCCGCGGGAATTATTCTCTCCTTTTTTGAAGGATACAAGGCCGAGTTAACTGACAGGCCGTTCAGTTATTATAATTTATTTTTAAGGACGGCTCTTATAGCGGCAGGATATCTTTCATGGAAACAAGCGGGGTCTTCCAATTTCGCGTGGGTTATTCTTACTCTCGCGGATAAGATTCAACTCTTTTTAATAAAACAAAACGTTTACGGCATTGGCGAATCGGTTTCCGAAATTATGTCGTCAATTTCCGCAAGCCTGCACAGCGTTTCGATTCCCACCGTTTCTTCAAACGGGACTTCTTCGGTAACAGGGAGTTTAAATCTTAATCCCGTGTCCTGGCTCGCGGGGGCGGTGCACGCTCTATCCGGAACAGTGCTTATGGGTATCTTATGGTTTTTCTTTAATATTTTTTATGAGGTAATTCAATTTTTGATGGCCATCGTTCAACTCATCCTTTTAGGCCTCTTATATGCTATATGTCCGATTATCCTTGGATTTGAAACTATTCCCTATACCAACGGAGTATTCAGAAAATGGATGAAGATGTTTATCGAGATATCGATGTGGGGAGTTTTCGTGGCCCTGGAACAACTCATATTTTTCACAATCCTTGGAAAGCTCGTTTCTCCAGATTTATCGTCTTCGGGTACCGGTATGGGAAACATCCTGGGAGCTTTTACCTTTGCGGAGGCAATTACCGTTTTCATTGCTATGATATTTATAAATCTAACCGTTCCTTATTTCATCGGTAAATTATTTGACGGTATAAGTTCAGATTCAGCAAAACGAATTGAAGAGGTAAAAACCGTGTATGCTCTTAAACCATAACGAAGGTTTTAATAAAAGAAGGGAAAGAATTTTTTACGAAATATGGGGAGACCTGGAATCCCAGAACTCGACTCTTAAAATAATTATAATCCTGATGTCTTTAATGGTAATCGTTTCGTTGATTACTTCTTATTTTACTTACAGAATAAATAGGATTCCGCTTGTGATCAGGGTTAACGATGCCGGAAACGCCCAGGTCCTTAAAGATTTGCCGTTTAATAATAAAGTCGGCATGGGAGAAATAATTTATTTTTCTAAAAGCTTTGTAAGGGAATTTACAGGATTTAATTCCATAATGATAAAAACCGAGCTTTCCAGGGCGCTTAATAAAATGTCATCGGATTATGGAAGAAAAAACCTGAAAGATATCATCAGAGGCAAGTTTGTTCAAAAGATGGAAAAGGCCGGCATTACCTCAATTATAAAATTTAAAAAAATTGAACTCGTAAATCAGACCGCTAATCATGATGAATTGGATATATACGTTATAAGAACGGTTGTTTCAAACTCAAATCCCATGTTAAAAAACAGCACCGCTTATGAAGATAAGCTTATTTTAAAAAGGGTTAAAAGAAGCATCGAGTATCCATTCGGATTGGAAGTTGTCTTATTTAATACCCTTAAGCTTGGAGGAGTGTAAATTAGAAATGGATAATGAAAAGGGATTCGCCTACAATTCTAAACATTCACCCGGGAGAAGCCGGATTCCCGGATTTTTTCTAACAGCCCCATGGTTCTTAAGGTCTGTCTTAATCGGAGTCGTTTTAATTATATCTTTGGTCCTCGCGATAAAGTTTATTTTTACGGGTCCCTCAAATATTAAAAGGGCCAAAAGCGCGGCCGATTACAATAAAAAGGAATTAAAGGAAAAAAAAGAATTTTACGCCTCCATGTTTAATAACGCTGAAACCGGAAAACGAAGAATCATAAAAGATAAAGACAAACGCAAACCGTCTCTTTTAAAGGTTATAAAAAATCTTCCTCCACCCGATCCCGGCCATGAAATTTTTCCTGAAGAAAAAATTACAAAAACCATGGTTATGTTTATTAATCCTTCCTACAAAGATAAAATATTAACCATGGAAAACGGGTCGGGGTCAAAAGAAATTTATAAGAACCCCCGGAAAGGTATCCGATATTATATTCCTCATTACAAAACGCAAGGTTCCATCGTCATTCCCCAGGGAACTGTTTTGAATGCGTATATTAAATACAAAATATTTTCATACAACATTGAAGTTCCCGCGATAGCTATTCTTCTGAATGATTTCTATTACCGTAAAAAATTAATATTGAAAAGGGGGTGCAGGTTGTTTGGCGAGGTCTCGGTCAGGCATTCCTTAAACCGTTTAAATATAAATTTTAATAAAGCGATCGAGTCAAACGGTTATTCCATGAATATTGACGCCATAGCCATGATGTCCGACGGTTCCGGCGGGGTAAAAGGGATAGCGCGCCGCCATTACGCGGACAATATACTTGCGTCGGCCGCGCAAGGAATCGCCGGCGCGTCTTCTATTTTAATAGGCGGCGGATCAGGCATTAATTCCTCCGGTCCTTATACGTTTCAAAACCAGGTCAGGGAAAATGTGGCCCGGAACGAGCTAACGAACGCTCAAAACGGGATAAACGATTATATGATCCGGAACCAGAATTCCAGTATCAGCCTGCCCGCCAATACCCGCATTAAAATAATATTTCTGAAACCAGTATACGGCAATGGAGAATAAAATGGAAAACGGGACCCGGTGGAGCCCGGCACATAAAGACATAATATCAAAGATGGTTAAGGAAACCTGTAAGAATATTGGAAGAATTAAGGAATGTCTTAATTCTCAGTTCATCGAAAGAAAGGAAGTTATTGATATTGTTTTCCTGTCAATATTATCAAGACAGCACTCCATTTTAATAGGAGGTCCCGGACTCGCGAAAACCGCTGTTTTAAAAGCAATTATCAGGCATATCAGCGGTTTTAAGCTTTTTGATTTTCAAATGACGCCGCTTACAAAGGTGGAGGAATTATTTTCCTGGAACAACTCATCGCGTACAGGCATAGATAACTGCGATATAGCGTTTATAGATGAATTTTTCAAGGGTTCAAGCCCGGTTCTAAATTCCCTTCTCGGCATTATGAATGAAAGGGTAATATATAATCCGCACCCAAAAAAAATTCCTCTTTTATGCCTTTTCGCTACTTCAAATGAAAGGCCCGATAAATCAATTCATATTGATCTTTTGCCGCTGTACGACAGATTTTTGCTCAGAAAAGAGATATTCCCCATAAACGGCAGGGATAATTTCAGAAATCTTCTTTGCTCCGAAGGGGAATATTACGACATGAAGGCGACAATAAGCAAGGAAGACTTAGGTTATTTGTCTGATTACGCCCAAAGGATTCCCTTAAGAGATTCCACTCTTAATTTGCTGTATCGGATCCGGGAAAATTTAAAGGAAAAACAGGTGTCAGTTTCAGACCGCAGGTGGAAAGATATTGTAAAAGTGCTGAAAACAGGCGCGGCATTAAGGGGGAAAGACGAAGTTGAAACCATTGATATAACGCATATCGAATCTTCCTTATGGACATATTGTTCAGACATAAGAACGGTAAAAACCATATTAAAAAAGGAGTTGTCTTCCTGATTATCAAAGAAAAAAAACCTGTTGCCTTTATAATTTCTTTATTTTTATTTGGTTCAGAATTGTTTTATGTTTTAATTGTCACGCATTTTTTCCGCGATAAAAGTATCGAAAATTATTTTAACTATTTCAAGATTATAAAATTAATTTTTTTTATTCTAACATGCTCATGGATTATTTCGTCATATACGTTTGTCAGGATGGTTTTTAACAGCTATTTATTTTTTCGGCCGGAACAAGAAAAAGATGCCAAACGGAAACTTTTTAATAAAAATGGACTGACATGGCCAGAAGGGGATGAATTCAGGATCGTAATCGGCGAAATTCACGACGGACCTCCAGCCGGAGACAATAAAAAATGGCTTGTTATGGATGAATATGGCCTCTATACAAGTCTTTTAATTATAGGAGCGACAGGGACGGGAAAAACATCCGGGTGCGCCTATCCTTTTTTAGAACAGCTTATGTCGTGCAAAAAAAATCTTGAAGAAGAAAAAATAGGGGGGTTAATCCTGGACGGGAAGGGCGATTTCTGGCAGGGGGCGTACAATATTATGAAAGATAATGGAAGGGAAAGGGATTTAATAATAATCGAACCAGGTTCGGGATGGTATTATAACCCTGTCCATCATCCATCGCTGGATTCAAAAATAATTGCCGAAAGACTTTATTCGGTATTGGAAAACCTTAATTCCTCAGACGGGAGACAGGACAGCTTCTGGAAAGATAAATCGATAAACCTTCTTTCTCACACGTTAAACCTTATAAGAATATGTTTTAGGTACGTCACGCTTAAAGACGTGCATGATGTTGTTTCGGATGAACAGAAACTTTCGGAATTAATTGAATATTCAAGAAATCTTATGGAAAAAGGAAAAATTAATGGCGAGAATACCGAGGAAGCCCTTTATTCTATTTCGTATTTCGAGGGGGCAGATTTCAAATGGCTGGACGAAAGGACAAAGGCCATTATAAAAAGCGAGTCATTAAGGGTTTGCTCCGATTTTATTAAACCGCTATACCGAGAAACGTTTTGTACCGAAGAAAAAAAATTAAATTTTCCCGGTTTTCAGGATGCTATAAATAACGGAAAAATAATCTTGTTAAGAATGCCTGAATCCTCATATGGTTTAACCGGAAGAATGATCGGGGTAATGCTTAAATTAGATTATTTCAGGAATGTATTGAACAGGGTTTACGCTCATGCGGCAGGCATGGGAATAAATATGAAAAGGCCGGTCCTGTTTCTGTGCGACGAGTATCAGAATTTTGCGACATCCGGGGACATGGAATCCGACGCGGAATTTTTCGCCAGATGCAGGCAATCCAAAGGAATTAATATCGTCCTTACCCAGAGTTACAGCTCATTAAAACAGAGGCTTGGTTCGGAAGAAAAGCTTAACGCGATAATCGGCAATATACGTTCCACGATCTGGCTTTCCCTTGCCGATGATTATTCAAGGGAAAAAGCATCAAAGATATGCGATAAGGAATATAAGTTAAAAATAACCGAGAACATAACGGAACAGGATGACAGGGCTTTGTATAACCCCTATATAGGCGGCCTTCTTTCCGATAACAACACGCTTTCGCAGGGAACCACGAGGACATATGAAAAAAATCCCTCATTTGATACGGACGATTTTGCAAATCTTATGTTAAACCAGGGAATCTACAGGATTTATTCGGGGAGCGTTATGAAAGGGCCTGGAATCGTTTATCTGCACCCGATATACAGGCCGAAGACGAGGGGTTATTTTGATAACTGAGTTTTAAATATTCATAAGGAGGAGCAAAACATGTCTGATTATAAAAGGGGAGGGTCTCATGACCTGGATCTGGCGGAGGTGGTATTCCTGGTTTTTTCAGGGATATTCGTACTATTATATGTGACGAATAGTTATTTTAATTTTTATGTATATTCCTTCTATATATTTTTCCTCTATTCTTTTAAAAAATACCCCACGGTAGTAATTTTATACTTAATAAATCTCTTTATGCTTATTACGGGGATTCACGGCCTTTATGTCCGCGTTTTCGAGACCAGGCTTACGGGATCAAAATTAAAATTGCACAGTAAACTGGAAAGATACAGGGGTGATAAATCATGATAAAAATTATGGCCCCTTTAATATTTTTATTATATTTTTCCGCGTATTTTTTATTTAGTGCCGGTTTTTCGAATGCCATGAATTATTCGAAACTTACAAAATACTCCCTTGGAAACAGAATTTTTTCCCATAGACTGATAATAAAGAGCGGAATGGTTTACAGGTTGAACACCGCTGAAGGCTTTGTAAGCGTTATAACGCTTCCAGCGATTCCACTGGACGTGGCAATCGGTAATTCAGGGGCCTTCCAGGAACAGACCGTGGGGAGGCAGATATTTATTAAGCCTGTAACATATGACAGTAAAGCAAAAAGCAACCTCGAGATTTATACAAAATACGGTTTAATAAACATCATGTTGAGAATAGTTAAAGCGGAATACGCAACATATGATCTCAATCTTGATAATGGCGGCAAAGGTGTTTTTGCGTCAAATTATATAAAATATAAGGTTGATGAATTTAAAAAAGTCATTAAGAAAAAATATAATCTGAAGGCACTGTATTTAAAAAAGGAGGGGGAGGAAATAAAAAAGGAGAAGAAAGAAGTAATGAATCTCATCCTTCTTGTGAACAGGAAAAAAATAAACAGGTTTAAAAGAAAAGACGGGATAATATTAACTATTTTATCTATAAGCCATATAAATAATATCTATTATATCGCTTACCGGATTACCAATAACAGCCTCAAGCCATTTACTATAAGAAACATTTACCTTTACAGGGAATCACCTTCCGATTTTTTGGACGGTTATAAATCTTCCGTCTTAAGGGTTATTTATCCATTGAATTTACTTCCGCATAACGAGGAATATGGGCCATATAAAATTTTAAGAGAAGTAATAATATTTAAAAAGGCTGATTTAGGAAACGATAACATAGGTATATCAGCCCATATCATTATAGGGAAGAGATTAATAAAATTAAAAATAAATAATATATTAAATGAATAAAACAAAGACATTAATATATATAATCTCAAGTATTGCTTTATTATCTTTTATACTTTCTGGATGCGCTCAAACAAAAGGTTTAGTTAAAAATAATCCAGGCAAAAATTCCTCATTGGTAGAAAAGTACGAATCCAGGGCAATTAAGATTTCTTTCATCCTGAACGGGGTTTCCGATAAGGGCGGAAAGGGGACGGAATTTAATTCCGTCCCCTTTCCGAAAATGCCGGAGGTAATAAAAAATCCCGAATTTGCGGAAATGACCCACGCAAGTTTGCCACGAGAAGGCAAACCGGTTAAGATTGTTATAAAAAAGGTCGTTTGTTCGAATGACGGAAAAATTAAATTTGAGATAAAATACCTGAAAAGAAAAGGAATTTTTGAGTTCCTATATTTCGATATTATAAACGGTTCTTCCGAAGACTATGCTTTTAACCTGTTCCTCAAAGGGGCCAATTTTACTTCAAATCTTGCCGGCATGACAAAAATAAATGGCTATACCGGACTAAAAGGGGTCCTGGCGTTCATTCCTCCTCTTAATAAAACCAATATGTTAATTGTCCTTAATATTAAAAGCGCAAGGAATAAATTCAGAATGGTTAGCAAGATTCCTGAAATTTCCGGAAAATAAAATGATAAATAGATACAGGTTCATCTTTTTAACAATAATTTTTTTTATCCTGATTATTTTGACGTTTTGTTATTCCGCCGCCGCGTTTGAGAATCTCTCTTCATGTATGGAACAGGCTTCATATGAATACCATGTTCCATACTGGATTATTTATTCGGTGGGCAAAATTGAATCTAACTTAAATCCGTATGCCCTCAATATTGACGGAAAATCCTATTTCCCTCCATCATTTGATGATTCTTTGTCCATTATGGCAGAAAATCGCGGCAAAAGCATCGATATAGGAATAATGCAGATAAACAATTACTGGTTTGCCAGGCTGCATTACCCGTTATATTACGGCCTTTTCCCGTGTTTTAATATCGTGCTCGGGGCATGGATAATATCGAGAAAGATAAAAAGGTACGGCTTAAACTGGTATGGAGTTTCGGCATATCATTCGACAGATGTCCCTTTGAACGCCGAATACTCGGAAAAGCTTTACGGGGAATTGGGCAAAATCAGATGAATAAACTCCAG
>JAKAPT010000053.1 GCA_021806885.1 bacterium
TTCCGATCTGTGTTTCAGGATGGAAAAATTCCAGGCTGAAGGCATGGAGCATTTGCCTTTTCACAAAATTAAGACTTTTATATTTATCTATTATATCCTTTCTTTTATATGTTTTATCCCCTATTATAGGATATCCGGCTTCAAGAAGGGATACCCTTATTTGATGGGTTCTTCCCGTAAGGGGCATTACTTTTATCGCCGTAGCGGCCCCCTTGATGTAATTAACCGATTCAAAATCGGTAAGGCAGTATTTAGCTTTTTCACTTTGGGCTTTTTTCGTTATCTTCATCCTCACCCTGCTTTTCAAATCCCTTGATATAAAACCCTCTATACACCCTTTTTCCCCGGGAATAATGCCATAACAAACGGCAAGGTAGGTTTTTTTAATTTCCCTGTTTTTAAAAGCTTCGGTAAGAAAATTGTGAGAAAAATCATTCTTTGCTATTATCATAATACCCGACGTGTCTTTGTCCAGCCTGTGGACTATTCCGGGCCTTTCAACGCCCCCTATACTTGAAAGATTGGATACTTTTCCGGCAAGGATATGGACAAGCGTCCTGTCGTAATTCCCTTTTCCGGGATGAACGACTATTCCCGCGGGTTTGTTTATAACCGCTATGAATTTATCCTCATAAATAATCTCCAGGTCATAATCAATTGGCTTTATATCCAGTTTTCTTGTTTCCAGGGCTTTTACCGTTAGCAGGGAGCCCTTTTTTAGCTTGAAAGACGGCTTAGATTGAACTATTCCGTTTACTTTGACGTTCCCTCCTGAAATTAACTTCTGGATGTAAGACCTTGTTAATCTGGATTTTTTACTTTTCAGGAATAAATCAAGCCTTAAATTCGACATATCGGAAATATATGATTCTACTCCCATAAAACCCTGCCGGTCATATCATGAGGTATATCCATGCCGAGAAGCCTCAAAATAGTGGGGGCAATATCTGAAAGCCTTCCCGGCTTTAATGATGCTCCTTTATCAAGCCCCTCCGCCACTATAACGAAAGGTACAGGATTTAAAGTGTGGTTAGTCATTGGATGGCCATTTTCATCAACCATCGTTTCAGCATTTCCATGGTCCGCGGTAATTATGCAAGCGTAACCTATTTTTAAAATTTCCGGAACAATTTCCGAGACGCACTTATCGACCGCCTTTACGGCCTTTATGGCCGCCTCATAATTTCCAGTATGCCCGACCATATCGCAGTTTGCAAAATTACAGACGAGGAGCTTGTGCAATCCCGTACTTATTTTTTCTATCAAGGCATCTTTAACCTTATAGGCGCTCATCTCCGGGATTTCATCGTAGGTCTTGCATTCCCGGGGTGACGGTATTAACTTTCTTTCTTCATTTTTAAAAGGGGCTTCCCTGCCGCAGTTAAAAAAATAGGTAACATGGGCATATTTTTCCGTCTCCGCTGTCCTGAACTGCCTGAATCCCGCGTCCGAAATAACCTGACCGAGAATATTATCAAAATTTTCGGGGCCAATTATGTAATCGTTTTGAAAGGCGTCGTCATATTTCGTCATCGAAAGAAAATTTTTAACGGTTACAAGCCTTTCAGGGAACCTGTCAAAATCTTTAAATGTAAGGGCCATTGTAATCTGTTTTGCCCTGTCAGCCCTGAAATTATAGAACAATACCCCGTCATCCTTTCCTACGGCGCCATCAAGACCGTCATTATTCTTGATAACGACGGGAAGCATAAATTCATCCGTAACGCCTTCTTTATAATATCTATCGAGCGCTTTAAACGGATCACCTTCCACCCGGCCTTTTGATTTTGTCAATAAATCATATGCTATTTTCGTTCTTTCCCACCTTGTATCCCTGTCCATGGCATAAAAGCGGCCGCAAAGAGTTGAAAGATAAACCCCTTTTTCCGTATTTTTGATTTTATCCATTAATTTTTTAACGAATACGGGAGCGCTTTTAGGCGGCGAATCCCTTCCGTCTAAGAAAGAATGGATAAATATCTCTTTAACTTTATTCGCCCTGAAATAATCAATGAAATAGAACAGGTGATTTATGTCTGAATGTACGCCGCTTTCGGAAAAAAGACCCATTAAATGAATCCTTGAATTTCCTTTTTTTACCCTTTCAAGAAACAGATTAAGGGATTTATTTTCTTTAATAGAACCATCCTTTATCCCGAAGTTTATCTTGACTAAATCCTGCATAACAATTCTTCCTGCGCCAATATTGGAATGCCCTACCTCTGAGTTTCCCATGGTTCCTTCGGGCAAGCCTACATCAAGGCCATGGCATGACAATTCGGTAAACGGATAGTTTTTAAACAATGAATTTAAAAACTCCGGATTCGCATTTATTACCGCGTTCCTATTCGTATTTTTGGATAAACCAAAACCATCCATTACAATTAAGGCAAGGCCATTATATTTTTTCATATCTGATTGGGCTATTTACTCGGAGATAACTGCCTGCATACCTTTAAAGTCTTCTTTCATTCCGGTCTCATAAAGGGTGCCGGCGGTTTTTATGTTAAATGTATTCCAGAGGCTGCACGACGGGCAGATGGAGAAATAGGAATATGCAACATGACCGCAATTGGAACAGGTGAAGGGTAATTTAACGGGATATTGACCTTTGAGGGCCTTTCTGAAATTATCTGCGGCATCGTTATACCTGCCCCTTTTATAATAGCATTCGGCGAGAAGGAGGCTGAGGGATTTATCTTTATAAACAGAGGGCGATATTTCAAGAAGGGTTGCAAGAGCTTCGTCGATCATTTCAAGCCTGATATATAGTTTGGCAAGGAAAAGCCTGTATTCCCACCTTTCGGGGTTATCGTAAATAAGCTCCTGATAAATTTTAATTATATTTTCGGGATGGTTTTCCTTTATGGCAAAATCCTCCAGTTTTATAATAATGGCGAAATTTCCGGTTTTAAGAAATGCCTTCCTCCATAAATCAAAAGCTTCCTGATTTTTCCCTTTTTTAACATAAACATCGCCAAGCGAAAGATACGCGGGAACAAAGTTTTTATTGGCAGCCAATACCTGGTTGAATCTCTTGGTTGACCTTTCGGTGTCGTTTTCCTGCTCAAGGAGGTATTTTCCGAACTCGTATCTGAGGCCTATCATCACAGACTCTTCTTTCCTGTTAAACTCTTTATCTTTTGACTCTTCCAATAAGAGCCTGGACATCCTGTACGCGTTTTTCCACTCGCCCTTTTTAATATATAGTTCCTTAAGCTGGGTTAGCGCGTAAATATTGTCTTTTGAGGATTCCAGGGATTTATTGAAATAAGATATCGCCTTATCATAATCATTGCTTGTTTTATAAAGATTCCCTGCCTCGTTAAGGGCGATTATATTGTCTTTTTCTATTTCTAAAACCTTGTTAAGGCTGGCCTCGCTTTCTTTTACCATTCCTTTATGCTTGTAAATCTTTGCGAGAAGCAAATAGCCGTTCTTGCTATTCACCTCCTTGGAGAGGTATTTCTTTAATAATTCTATAGCCCTGTCGTACTGCCCTTTTATGTAAAGGTCGTAGGCCCTGTTTACGGAATTGTCTATTTCGTTTTTTATGAATTGCCTTCTTTTGTTAAACAGGTTTTTTATGTTCGAAATCAAATCTTTGATTAATGTTATGGCAAGAACAAGGAAAATGCCGGCCAAAAAAGCCGCGAAAATGTATATCACAAGGAAATTGTTTATAATGTGGTGACCGCCCGGGGAAAGGTAGAGTGAAACCTTCTGGGGATTAAGCGCGTAAAGATATTCAAAAAAGGCGACGAGTATGAGGATTGCTATAATTATAGTAATTATATACATATGATTTATTTCTCCATAGCCAGTTCCTTTGCGTCCGGCCACAAACCTTCGAGATTATAATATTGCCTCAGGTCGTCTAAAAAAATATGCACGAGGACGTCACCGTAATCAATCACAACCCACCTTGAGTTAGCTAGTCCTTCAACCCCCAATGGCCTTTTGCCCAGCGAGGATATTAAATTATTTGCAATGGAAGATATCTGCCTGTCGGATGTGCCGCTGGCTATAACAACAAAATCGGTAATTCCGGATATTTTTCTGATATCGAGTACCAGGATATCGCGGGCCTTTTTTTCAAGAAGAGCCTCAATTATGGATTTAATTGCTTTGTTGGCCCTTTTAAATTTTTTTCTTTCAGTCTTTGGCCTGTTTGTGAATATCACCCTTAAATTTGAAGAAAAACTGCGTTTATTTAACGTATATCCTATTTTTAATTATATAATCAATAATTTCTTTTGGCAATAGAAACCTGTTAGAAACATTTTTTTTGAAATTGTCCCTTATGAGCGTTGAAGAGATGTCCATCCGGGTTATATTAAAAAAGATAATAAAATTGCCGGATGATGAAACAAACCTTTTTCTTTCGGGGTCTTTAACAATTGTGCTTTTAATATCATCCGGAAGGCAGTTTATGTATTCATCCATGTTTTTCCAGTTAAAGGAACCGCAGCCCCGGTTTATGACGATAAAATTAACCGTATTAAATATCCCGGAGCTGTGCTTCCAGGTTTTTATTTTTAGATAAGCGTCGGAACCTACTATAAAGTATAAATCGTCATTGGGATATAAATCCTTAAAACGCAAAACGGTTTCATAGGAATAAGAGACTCCTCCGCGTCTTATCTCTATATCGGAAACTTCGAATCCCCTGTGATTCTTTACGACGGAACTTATCATCTTAAGCCTCTCGTCAGGACTATGCAGAGGGCTTTTTTTATTTGAAGTAGTATTCGTAGGGACAAATATGATTTTGTCCAGGAAATCTTGGGAGAGTTCTTCCGCGGCCCTTAAATGCCCGAAATGGATCGGATTGAATGACCCTCCAAAAATGGCTATCTTCATGACCTTACCTGGTAATTTCCCAGGACGACGAATTTGGTCGTGGTAAGT
This sequence comes from bacterium, assembly GCA_021806885.1. GTDB lineage: Bacteria > SZUA-79 > SZUA-79 > Acidulodesulfobacterales > Acidulodesulfobacteraceae > JAKAPT01. The sequence goes on from JAKAPT010000053.1 coordinate 4,912, forward strand.
TCCCTTGCCCCCATGGGTCCAAAGGCGTGGATCTTCGAGGTAGAAATGCCTATCTCGGCGCCAAGTCCCAGTTCGTAACCGTCATTGAACCTCGTGGACGCGTTTACAAGAACGCAGGAGGAGTTTACTTTTTTAATAAATTCCATCGCGTTCCCGTAATCTTCGGTAAGAATCGATTCCGTATGGTCGGAGCCGTGTTTTTTGATGTGTCCAATCGCCTGGTCCATATCTTTTACCGATTTTACCGCAAGGATTAAATTGAGGTATTCCTCGTCCCAGTCCCTTTCTTTCGCGGGAACAAGGAAATCAAACTTTTTTTTGAACGCCTTTAATATTTCCCCGTCCACCCGGAGTTCAACCCCTTTTTTCCGTAGTTCCGTGAAAAGCGGGGGTATAAATTTGCCCATTATTTCCCTGTGAACAAGGAGGGTCTCGAGGGCGTTGCATACCGAAGGCCTTTGGGCCTTGGCGTTCAAGACAACCTCGATGGATTTCTTAATATCGGCGTTTTCATCAACGTAGATATGGCATACGCCCTTGTCATGTTTTATGACAGGGATTTTAGAATTTTCGGTTACGAAGGATATGAGGCCCTCTCCGCCGCGGGGTATTATCAGGTCTATATATTTCTTCTGCAAAATCAACTCTTTTACCGCGGTTCTTTCCTTTGTCGGGACCATGGATACCACGTCAGGCGAAATCCCGCTCTCCTCAAGACTTTTCGAAATCACTTTTCCAAGTATTATATTTGACCTCAAAGCCTCTGAGCCGCCCCTTAAGACAACCGCGTTTCCAGATAATATGCAAAGAATTGACGCTTCTATCGTAACATTTGGACGGGATTCGTATATTATCCCTATCACGCCTAGAGGAATCCTCATCCTCCCCACCTTAAGCCCGTTCGGCCTTATCGTTACCTCTTCTATCCCGCCTACGGGATCTTTGATTTTTTCGACATCCTCTATGGATTTTATCATCGAGTTAAAAACCTTATCCGAGATGGTAAGCCTGTCTATCATCGGTTTGCTTAACCCGTCTTTTTTTGCGGAATCTATATCCAGGAAATTCTGGCGTATAATTTCCTTTTTGTCCCTTATGAGATTGCCCTTAACCGATTTAAGGACATTAAGTTTTACGGATATGCCCGCGTTTGCTATGGAATCTTTTGCGTCATAAGCCTTTTTAGCGATTTCTTCTATGGATATCCCTTTTTGTTTTTTTTGTTTTGAACCCGTCATCCTAAAACCTCCGGAATTAACTATAATATTGATGAAAATCAAATATTTTGAAATTATCCTATGAAGATACAGCTAATTTATCCTTATGAACAACGACCGGGGAAACCGCCTCCTCCCCAAACTTGTCCTTTATTTCTGAAGACTTTAGCCCTTTAATTCTTCTTGCGAGCGATGAATCAAGGTTCGAAATACCCATAGAAATAATATTCCCATCCATTCCCACGATATACAGGCCCTCTCCCTTTTTAAATTCTCCTATTATATCAATGATTCCGCTTGAAAGAAGGCTTTTATTTTTATGGACTATAGCCTCTTCGGCTCCCCTGTCAACTATTATACGCCCTTTTTTTTCCATCCCGAAGAGGAGCCAGTGTTGTTTCTTAGAAATGTCGCTTTTTAAGGAGGGAATAAAAGTTCCGTTGAGCCTCCCCTGGGCAAATGAATTTAAATCCCTACTGTTCTTGCCCGAAATGATAGCGGTGTCTATCCCAGCTTCTGAGGCAATAAAAGAGGCGTAGAGTTTTGATTTCATCCCGCCGGTTCCATGTATGCTTCTTGAGACGTCTTTGAAAGTTTTTACAAAGTTGTTTATATCCCCAATGGTCTTTAAGAGCTTCGAGTCTTTGTAAATCAAGGGATTTTTGTCATATACCCCTTTTACGTTGGATAAAATCAAGAGCATATCGGCGCACGCGAGGTTTGAAACCAGGGCGGATAAATGGTCGTTATCCGAAAATTTTATTTCTTCATAGGATACCGTATCGTTTTCATTTATGACCGGAACCACTTTGTTCCTGAGTATCTCGTTTATGGTGTTCCTGGCATTTAAGAACCTCTGCCTGTTCGTGATATCGTCTTTTGTCAATAGAACCTGGGCGGTTTTGATCCCATACGTTTTAAAGCAACATGCATAATTGTTCATGAGTATGGATTGGCCGCACGCCGCGAAAGCCTGTCTTTCGGGGATAGAATACTTGGCGCCCCCGGGAGGGATATTTAGAAAACCCTTTCCGGCTGCAATGGCTCCGGATGAAACCAGGACAACTTCCTTTCCCTTTTCTATAAGCGAATAGGAAAAACCGCAAATACGCCCGAAAGAGGTTCTGGACAATCTGCCATTTTTGTCGAGAAGCACCTGGGTGCCTATCTTGATTACAATCCTTTTTTTTGAATCCAGATAGCTTTTTAATTCGTTTATTCCCTTATTTTTAATATCCATATTTCAAAAGGTCTTTTATATTGAAAATCAACGAAGCTCTTTTATCTTATATCAATATCGGCTTTTTTAACAATAATTTTCTTAAGACGAGCTTTTAGCGTATTTATCCCTTTGTTATCCATGGCGGAGATGAAAACCGGCCTAAGGTTTTTCTTTTTAAAATACCTTGTAATGGAAGACTTAAGGCCGGCCAATTTTTTTTTGTCCTCGATAAGGTCTATTTTATTAATAACCACTACCTGGTTCTTTTTAAGGATTTCAGGATTAAATTCCTTAATCTCCAGGGTCACCGTTTCAAACCTTTTCGAAACCTCGGACGGGCTCCCTATTTCTATAAGATGAAGAAGGGTGTCCGATCTTTCTATATGTTTTAAAAATCTTATTCCAAGCCCCATTCCCGACGAAGCACCCTCGATTATCCCCGGAATATCGACCACGGTAAATGTTTTATCATTTTTTTCGTCGAAATATACGCCAAGGTTTGGAATCTTTGTCGTGAAGGGATAGGGCGCAATTTCCGGATGAGACGAGGATAATTTAGATATGAGCGTGGATTTTCCGGCGTTGGGAAGTCCTATTATTCCGACATCCCCAAGGCTTTTCAATATAAGAATAACCTTCATCTTCTCCCCCGGGATTCCGGGTTGAGAAAACCTTGGCCTCCTGTTTACGGAGGATTTGAAGAATGTATTCCCTTTTCCTCCCCTGCCGCCTTTAAGAATAGTCAGTTTTTCCCCGTCTTTAACAAGGTCCGCTAAAACGTCCCCCGAACCCGCGGAAGTTATGACAGTGCCGACCGGAACCTTAATGACAATGTCATCTCCATCCCTTCCTTTTTTGTTGTTTCCCTGGCCGTTTCCGCCGTTTTCGGCGGCATAAACAGGTTTGTATTTCAGGTCGAGGAGGCTTGTTATATTGTGCGAGGATTCGAATATCACGTCGCCGCCGTCGCCGCCGTCGCCGCCGTCGGGGCCTCCCTTAGGAATGTACTTCTCCCTTCGGAAGCTTACTGCGCCCCTGCCGCCATTACCCGAAACTATCGTTATAACAGCTTCGTCAACAAACCTCATGATAACCTGGATTTAATTTACGGTTAATATGCTGAAAGGCGGGAATCTTAATAGAAGATGGATTTATGGGATTTATTCGGCGGATGGAATAATGCTTACAAATTTCCTGTCATTTTTTCCTTTATGAAAACTTACGAAGCCCTTTACGACGGAAAATATTGTATAATCCCTTCCAACCTTTGCGTTTTTTCCGGCATGGAAAGAGGAACCTACCTGCCTTACGATAATTTCGCCCGGGTTTACAAGCTGACCGCCAAATCTTTTAACACCCCTTCTCTGCCCCTGGCTGTCCCTTCCGTTTCTCGAGCTGCCGCCTGCTTTTTTGTGCGCCATTTTATATCACCTTAGATATTTTAAGTTTATTAATTATTATGTTATGAAATTGACGTAATTTTAATTTCGGTAAAGTTTTGCCTGTGCCCTATCTTTTTCCTTTCATCCTTACGGCGCTTCTTTTTAAAAACAATTATCTTCTTGGCCCTGCCGTTTCTTATTACAACGCCCTTCACGTTAGCGTCTTTCAGGGAATTTTTGTCCCCGACAAATTCGTTCTCTTTTTTAACGGCAATGGGCTTGAATTCTACCTCGTCGCCCTTGTTTTTATCGAGGCTTTCGACGCGCAGAATATCGCCTTCCGATACCTTATATTGTTTCGACCCGGTGCCTATGACAGCATAACCCTTCATAAAAATAATCCTCTTATTATTCAAAAATAATTGTAAGTTATGTATGATAATAAATTTTCAAATTTTTGTCAAATTATAATTAATACCTTTTTTCTCTTCCCGGCTCCAACAGGGGTTATACTCCTTATACATATATAAAATCGGTAATCTCGGGTCTTTTGCAAGGGAGCCGTCCCTTTTTGGAGAATACTACTACGAATATTACGGAATAGCCGCAAATGCAGGTTTATCCAAAGAGGAGATATTCCTTTTCTTCAACGAAAGAGGAAAGATC
>JAKAPT010000054.1 GCA_021806885.1 bacterium
CGCCGGCATCGAGGAGTGCGGCAACGAGTTGAATTACCTGAAGAAGGCGTTTAAAAACCTCAAGGACGATTTTGAAAAAATCAACGGGGAATACGTAAGGTGCCTCGCGGACTCGGACAATTACAGAAAAAGGATCAACCGCGAAAAAGAGGAATCCCTTAAATTCTCCAACGAGAAATTAATAAGGAGCCTCCTTCCGGTTCTCGATAATCTTGAACTTGCCATAACGCACGCGGAGCCTTTCACCTTAAAGGACGAGTCGGGCAATTTCAAATCGTTTATAAGCGGCGTCGAGTACGCCCGGGACGAATTTTTAAAAACGCTGAAAGGATACGGCGTAACGATAGTCGAAACCGGCGGAAAGGCATTCGATCCAAATTTTCACGAGGTCGTGGACATAGTCGAAAACGAGGAGGGGGAGGACCACGCCATCCTGGAGGAGAAAAGGAAGGGTTATGTATTTAAGGGGAGGCTCTTAAGGCCTGCGATGGTCAAAATCTTAAAAAAGAAAAAGCCGTCATCGTAAGGCATTATAAATTAAAATTTATATACCAAAATATATTAATTAAGATATACTTAAAAATAAAAAAACAAATCGTATAAATCAAGGAGAAATTAACAATGGGAAAAGTAATTGGAATAGATTTAGGCACGACAAATTCCTGCGTCGCGGTTATGGAGGGAAAGGAACCGGTCGTAATACCCAATTCCGAAGGGGGAAGGACGACTCCGTCGGTCGTATCCATTACGGACAGCGGAGAAAGGCTTGTCGGGCAGGCCGCGAAGAGGCAGGCGGTAACGAACCCCGAAAACACCATTTACGCGGTTAAAAGGCTTATCGGCCGCAAGTACAACTCTCCCGAGGTCCAGGCGTTTAAAAAGGTCTGCCCCTACAAGATAATAGAAAGCGAAAACGGAGACGCGTGGGTCGAGATTAAGGGCAGGAAATATTCGCCCGCGGAAATTTCTTCCATGATTCTAATGAAAATGAAAAAGACCGCCGAAGATTACCTCGGCGAGCCTGTCACGGAGGCCGTCATTACGGTTCCGGCCTATTTTAACGACTCGCAGAGGCAGGCGACCAAGGACGCCGGAAAAATAGCGGGCCTTAACGTCTTGAGGATTATAAACGAACCGACCGCTTCATCCCTCTCCTACGGTCTCGAAAAGAAAAAGGAAGAAAAGATAGCCGTTTACGACCTCGGGGGCGGAACATTCGATATTTCGATTCTCGAACTCGGCGAAGGAGTCTTCGAGGTAAAATCCACGAACGGGGACACCTTCCTTGGAGGAGAGGATTTCGACCAGAGGGTAATCGACTTTATAGCCGGGGAATTCAAAAAAGACTACGGGATAGATTTAAGAACCGACAAGATGGCCCTCCAGAGGCTTAAGGAAGCGTCGGAAAAGGCCAAGATAGAGCTTTCGTCGTCCCTTGAAACGGACGTTAACCTTCCGTTCATAACGGCCGACGCAAGCGGGCCCAAGCACCTAAACATGAAGCTTTCTAGGGCCAAACTGGAACAGCTTACGGGCGACCTCATAGAAAAATCCATGAAACCGGTGGAAATAGCCCTGAAAGACTCCGGCGTTCCCGCTTCCCAGGTAGACGAAATCGTCCTCGTCGGCGGCCAGACAAGAATGCCCAGGGTACAGCAGAGGGTAAAGGAATTTTTTAACAAGGAGCCGCACAAAGGCGTTAACCCGGACGAGGTAGTCGCCGTCGGCGCGGCAATCCAGGGAGCCGTCTTAAAGGGCGAGGTAAAGGACGTTCTTCTTCTCGACGTCACGCCCCTTTCCCTCGGCATCGAAACTTTAGGCGGCGTTACGACAAAGCTAATCGAAAAAAATACCACTATTCCGACAAGAAAGAGCCAGATTTTCTCGACGGCGGCGGACAACCAGCCCGCGGTCACGATTAACGTCCTCCAGGGGGAAAGGGAGATGGCTTCCGACAATAAGAGCCTTGGAAGGTTCGAGCTTACCGGTTTGCCGCCTGCACCCAGGGGCGTTCCCCAGATAGAGGTCACATTCGATATAGACGCTAACGGAATAGTCCATGTTTCCGCGAAAGACCTGGGCACGGGCAAGGAGCAGTCCATTAAGATTACCTCTTCAAGCGGCCTTTCAAAGGAAGAAATCGACAAGATGATCAAAGAAGCGGAGCTCCACAAGGACGAAGACGCGAAAAGAAAAGAGGTCATAGAGGCGAAAAACCACCTTGACAGCCTTATATATTCGGTCGAAAAAACGCTAAAGGAATCCGAGGGAAAGATAGAATCCGCAGATAAAATGGCGGCTGAGGGAAAAATATCCGAGGCAAAGGCGGCCCTTGAATCCAACGACGCCGATAAAATGAAGGCGGTAACCCAGGAACTCGAAACCCTCTCCCACTCCATAGCCGAAAAGATATACAAGAAAACGGCTGAGGCCGGAGCGGCTCAGGGCGGCGGACAAGCCGGCGGCGGAGCCGGAGCGGCTCAGGGCGGGCAGCAGCCCGGCGAGGAAAACGTCGTCGAAGCCGAATACGAGGAAGTCGACAAAAATAGACCGAGCGGCGGGCAGTAGCCCGCGAAGCAATAGCCTGTTTTGCAGGCTATTGCTTAACAGCCTTGCTGTCGCGAGCTCACGCAAAAGCTGAAGGCTTTTGCGTAACTAGAATGTCAAATTATTTAAGAAAAAGGGGTCAATACATATTAACATGGCATCTAAAAAGGATTACTATGAACTCTTAGGGGTTAACAGGGACTCGTCTTCGGAAGAAATAAAAAAAGCCTACAGGAAACTCGCCTTAAGGCACCATCCCGACAAAAACGACGGAGACGGTAAATCCGAAGAGAAATTCAAAGAGATTAACGAAGCTTACAGTATCCTGTCAGACCCGGAAAAAAGAGAGGCTTACGACAGGTTCGGCCACGAAGGAGTGGGGGCGGGGGCGCAGGGCTTCGGAGGTTTCGGGGGCTTCGGGGATATTTTCGGCGACATTTTCGGGGACGTCTTTTCTTCCCGCCAGAACAGGCACTCAAGGCGCCAGAACGGCGAGGACCTTAGATACGCAATCAAGATTAAATTTGAAGAAGCCATATCCGGCATTTCGAAAGAAATCAAGTATAACCGCTATGAAACCTGCGAAGAATGCGACGGAACCGGGTCAAAAAAGGGTACAAAGCCCTCGTCATGCCCCGTGTGCAGGGGGACCGGCGAAATAAGGCAGCAGCAGGGATTTTTCACCGTATCCAGGACCTGCTATAAATGCCATGGAACAGGCGAGTTTATCGAATATCCCTGTCACGCGTGCGGGGGGGACGGAAGGATCATAAAAGAACGCAGGCTCGAGATAAAAATCCCCGCGGGGGTTGACGCCGGAACAAGGCTTAAAGTTTCCGGCGAGGGTTCTTCAGGCCTCTTTGGAGGACATTCGGGAGATCTTTTCGTGGATATAAACGTAAGCCCCCACGAAATTTTCAAAAGACAGGGGGACGATATTCTTGTTTCAATTCCAATAAGCTTCTCTCAGGCCGCGCTCGGCTGTGAAATAGAAGTTCCAACCGTGGACGGGAAAACAAGCCTTAAGGTTCCAGCCGGAACCCAGAGCGGCTCGCAGTTTACTCTCAGGGGCAAGGGAGCACACGTAATAGGGGGCAGGGCCAGGGGGAACGAATATATTAATATCGTCGTGGAGACCCCTTCCAAACTGAATTCTAAACAGAAAAAATTATTCGAGGAGCTCGCGAAGGAAAGCGGGGAGGACGCCCACCCGCTTAAAAAGTCGTTCCTCGATAAAATTCTTTCCTAGAATCATCTGCATATAAACCGGATTTCTTTGACAGACGGCGGGCGGGCGGGCGTTTCTTCCTTTAAAGACCTTAAGAATCTGTTGATCTTGCCCGAGAGTTCTTCTTTTATGAACCCCAGTTCAAAAGAAAGCGCGGAGTTTTCGGTTTCGATAGTAAGGGTATTGCCCTTAAGGCTTGAGGGTTTTGTCCTCGCGCCTATTGTTTCCCCGCATATTTCAACCCAGTTTTCGTAAAGCATTAAAACGACGAAATCCTGTATTGAAAGCTTTCTTTTAAGCGCTCCGAGAAGCGCTTCTTTTAAACTTAACAGTTGATTTGTCCCCATAAATATAGTAACATTTTACAAAAAATTAACTTCTTTTGCCATGGCACATATATACTGCCCCTACTGCGCCGCCCCATACGAGATTGACGAATCGCTTCTTCCGGAGAAGGGCGCCCTAACGAGATGCCGGTTCTGCTCGATGGTTTTTACCATAAACAAAGACGGCACCGTAAAGGAAGACGAGGCCGAAAAAGAGATTAATGAAACTCCTCCGCCGGCTTTCAAAATGTCGGGCGGCTCCGAAACGTCCGGCAAGGCCGAAAATGAAATTGACGATAAAACCTCAAAAGGCAAAGTCAGTTTTATAAGAATAATGGCTTTTTCAATTTTCGGCACGGTTATTTTACTTGGAATAATTTACCTCTTGAACGTTAAAAAATTAATAAATCTTAATTATATCTCGGACCATATCCTGCTCCTTAAAAATTATTTAATCTCGGTCTTTTAGCCCTGCCCATAACCAAAAAGAGCCGTATCAGCCAAAAAGGGGGCGAACGCTTTTAGGCCCTGTTCACCGGAAGAAATATCGAAAGGGTCGTTCCCCTCGCTTTTGAAGGGTTTATTTCTATCAGGCCGTTATGGTCGTAAATAATCTTGCGGCTTATAGCCAGTCCGAGCCCGCTTCCCTTCTCTTTTGTCGTAAAAAATGGGGCAAAAAGCTTTTCCATGTCCGCCTTTTTTATCCCTCTGCCGCTATCTATAAAATCTATTTCGATATACCTTGGATTGTTTCTCGTATGGTCTATCTTCGTTACGACCCTGACCTCCCCCGCCCTTCCGCCGGGAATTGCCTCGACGGCGTTTCTTAGCGCGTTAATAAATACCTGTTTTAAAGCGTCGGGTGAGCCGGTTATTTTCGGAAGGCTTGGGTCGAATTCCTTTATGAATGTAATATTCCCGTTTTTCAGGCCGCTTTCTTCGAGCAAAATGGCCTCGTTTATTATTTTATTCGCGTTGACCTTTTCGCTTTTAATCCTGTGCTTCCTGGAAAGGGACAATAACTCTTCCATCAGGTTGTTTATGCGGGAGGTTTCTTTAAGGATTATGTCTATAAAACTTTTAAGGTTTTCCCCGGGAAGCTTTTTAGATATGTATGACGCGGCAGCCCTCACCCCTCCCAGGGGGTTTCTTATTTCATGGGCCATTTCCGCGACAAAACGGGAAAGGTCTTTGAGCTTCTCCTCGTTCTTGACGTTGTTGTCCATTTCCCTGAACCTTGTTACGTCTTTCATGGTCAGGACGATATAGAATGAGTTTTCGTCGGGAACCTTGTTTATCTCAAGCAGCACGAACCGCTTTTCTTCCTTTCTGTTCAAAAACTCGCATTCGAAGTCTATGAACCCCTCTCCCGTCCGGGCGACGTCTTTTATTTTTTCATGGATATAATCATTGTTTTGAAAAAAGTCGGGGGCATGGATATTTCCAACGTATCTTTCCGAATAGCCGGTATATTCCTGGGCAGGAAGATTTATGAAATTCAAAAGGAGGTTTTCGTCGAATATTATTATCGAAAAATTAAGGTTGTTAAATAATCTCCTGCCCGTAATCATAGGTATTTTTAAAAGTTATAACCTGTTTCCTCATGCTGGGTTATATCGAGGCCCATCGTCTCGAAATCGGGCTCTACGCGAAGGCCTATAACCAGGTCTATAATCTTGAAAATAATGAAACTTGCCGCAAAGGAATACGCGGCCACCCCTGCTACCGTAACGGCCTGTATCCATAATTGCTTCGGGTTTCCGTAAAAAAGACCCCTTCCCGCGGCGTTTACCAGCGGGTCCGCGAAGAGGCCCGTCGCGAGTACCCCCCACATGCTTCCAACGCCATGGACGCTAAATACGTCAAGGGCATCGTCATAACCCATTTTCGGCTTGAAGTAAACGACAATGGAAAAACACAATACGCCCGCTATAAGCCCGATTATCAGCGCGGCTCCCGGCGTTACATACCCTGAGGCCGGGGTAACCGTCGCGAGGCCCGCGATGGCGCCTGAAACTATGCCAAGGCTCGTGGGCTTTCCGTTTCTTATCCACTCCGCGGCCATCCAGCTTAACGCGGCGGCGGCGGCTGCCGTATTCGTCGCTATGAACGCGGAGGCCGCTATGGAGTTAGCCGCAAGGGCGCTGCCGGCGTTGAACCCGAACCAGCCGAACCACAAAAGGCCCGCCCCAAGGATGGTATAGCCTAACTGGTTGGGCTGGACAATGTTTTCCTTTAAATATCCTTTTCTTTTTCCAAGGGCGAACGCCCCGGCAAGACCGGCAAACCCCGCGCTTATATGGACGACCGTACCCCCCGCGAAATCAAGCGCGCCCATTTTCTGGAATATTCCGCCGATTCCCCAGACCCAGTGGGCGATGGGGACATAGACGGCGGTGAGCCAGACTATCGTGAATATAACCCATGAGGAAAACTTTATCCTTTCGACCAGGGAGCCGCTTATCAGCGCGACCGTGATAATGGCGAACATTAGCTGGAACATAACGTAAACATACGATGGAATCGTTCCCGCGTATTTAGAATGGCTCATCGCGTTAATGCCGTTTAAATCCAGGTTGTGAAGGTTGCCGATAAGTCCCGCGAACCCGTCGGAACCGAAGGCAAGCGAATATCCCCAGAAAACCCAGATGACGCTCACCGTGGCAATTGTCACAAAGCTCAGGGACAGGGTATTAAGTACGTTTTTTTTCCTTACCATCCCTCCGTAAAAGAATCCCAGCGCGGGAGTCATCATTAAAACAAGGGCGCTGGATACCAAAATCCACGCGGTGTTTCCGGCGCTGAACCCCTGGGGTTTACCCGCGCCGGCGAAAACCGGCCCAGTCCATGAAAAAAGCACGAGCAAGCCCGCGGGTATCGACGACTTCATTGCCATTGAAAGAATTTTGATTAAATTAAATTTCTCCTGATTTAATTTCATAGCCCCCCCATTGGAATTATATGAATTTAATTTATTTGAAAAAATTTTTTCAAAATTGTTATCATAATAACATTTATTTCCGGGGGAAAAAAGTAGAAAAAGGGGAAAGAAAACAAAAAAGGCGTCCGGTTGGACGCCTTTTTTGTTTTATACGTATGTTTCGGGGGAAAGCTTTAGAAATTATACCCCGCTTCGTCGTGCTGGGTAAGGTCAAGACCCATTGACTCTGTTTCCGCGTTAACCCTTAATCCCATGACCTTGTCTATCGCCTTGAAGATTATAAAGCTTACGACGAACGAATAAGTTGCGACCGATGCTATGGTTATGAGCTGAATAACGACCTGGTGAGGATTGCCGTAGAAAAGACCCTTGCCTGCCGGATTGATAAGCGGACTGGCAAAAAGTCCGGTGGCAAGCGCGCCCCACATTCCGCCTATACCGTGAACATTGAAGGTGTCGAGGGCGTCGTCGTAGCCAAGTTTTGGCTTAACGAAAACAATCATCGAGTAACATAAAATTCCCGCGACGAATCCTATAATTATTGCTGCAAGCGGATTTACGAAACCGGAAGCGGGCGTTATAGCGACAAGACCCGCCACCGCGCCTGAAACCATGCCCAGGGTGGTGGGCTTTCCGCTCCTTATCCATTCGACGAGCATCCAGCCTATCGCCGCGGCCGCCGTGGCAGTATTGGTTACAAGGAAAGCCGACGTAGCGAGGGGGTTTGCCTCAAGGGCGCTGCCCGCGTTAAACCCGAACCATCCGAACCACAGGAGCGCGCCTCCGAGTATCGTATATCCAAGCTGGTTCGGCTGAACGATGTTTTCTTTCATAAAACCCTTTCTTTTTCCAAGGGCAAGCGCGCCGGCGAGGCCGGCAACACCGGAATTGATATGGACGACCGTACCGCCCGCGAAGTCCAGGGCGCCCATCTTCTGGAATATGCCTCCGATACCCCATACCCACTGGGCTACAGGGGCATAAACCAATGTCAGCCATACTATCGTAAAAACAACCCATGAAGAGAATTTTATCCTCTCGACCAGCGAACCGCTGACTAAGGCGACGGTAATAATGGCGAACATCAGCTGGAACATAACATACACGTAAGAAGGGATTGTTCCGTCATACCTTGAATGCTGGGTCTCTTTCATCGCGACAAGCCCGACGTATTTCAAATTTCCTATAAAACCCCCGTACGCGTCGGGGCCGAAGGCCAACGAATATCCCCAAAAAATCCATATAATGGATACGGTACATATCGCTATGAAGCTGAGCGAAATCGTATTTAAAACATTCTTCCTCCTGACCATACCTCCGTAATAAAACCCCAATCCGGGAGTCATGATGAGAACGAGGGCCGACGAGGCCAGAACCCACGCTATATTCCCGGAATCGAAAGCGGGAACCGCGGTTCCCGCGAAAACAGGCCCGGCCCATGAAAACAGGACAAGGGCAAGCCCCCCGAACAATGAAGACATAAGCATCGGGAGCGGGATCCTGAAACTTTTTAACCGTTTTAGAAAATTCAGATCCATAATCCGACTTTCCTCCTTATATTTATAAAATAATTAATTAAACAGCCGATTCCCCTTTTTCCCCGGTTCTAATCCTTACCGCCTCTTCAACGGACGAGACAAATATCTTTCCATCGCCGATATTGCCGGTCTTGGCGGTTTTCTCGATAACCTCGACTATTCCGGGAACCGCGTCGTCGGAACATATTATTTCAAGATAGACCTTCGGTACGAAATCCACCCTGTACTCGGCGCCCCTGTAAAGCTCGGTATGGCCCTTCTGCCTTCCGAAGCCTTTCACCTCCGTTACCGTGATGCCGTGAATGCCTATCTTGTTAAGCCCGTCCTTGACATCGTCTAGCTTAAAGGGTTTAATGATTGCTTCAATCCTTTTCATTTTTTTTACCTCCTCTAATTTATCAATCTCCAGTTACGCAAAAGATGTAAGTTTACCGCCTTTTCTAGTTACGCAAAAGCTTACAGCTTTTGCGTGAGCTCGCGACAGCAAGGCTGTCAAGCAATAGCCTGCAAAACAGGCTATTGCTTCGCGGGCGTGAGCTGCGCTTCGCCCGCCGTTCGGTTTCATTTTTTTTACCTCCTCTAATTTATCAATCTCCAGTTACGCAAAAGATGTAAGTTTACCGCCTTTTCTAGTTACGCAAAAGCTTACAGCTTTTGC